>JBNLCS010000964.1:0-2122 GCA_050303935.1 Bacteroidales bacterium | reverse complement strand
TTTTTTCTTTCTTTTTGTCATTATCCAACACACGTATGATATTTGCAAGCTCAAGGTCTTTTAAAAGCCTTAGAGCATTGTTGTTCCTAAGTTCTACAATTACAGTTCTCATTATCTTATCGCTGTTATCATTTTTAATTTTGTTTTATTCAACATTGTATCAATGTCAAAAATAATATGGTTACGGTCATCATACGGAAATCCATTAATCTCATTGAAGCGTTTTAGCATGCCAGGTTTTTTTAAACGTATTCATGTCCACTGTTTCCCCTAATAGATATCCGACTCTAGTATCAAGAAGATCAGCCATTTTTTTAACCACTTCGATGGACGGCACCATTTCCTCACGTTTATATCTTTCTACCACGGAATGAGAGGTTATAAGCATTTTTGCCAACTTTTGTTGCAAAAGCTCTTTAGCCTCCCTGCACTCACTAAGTTTTTTACCAAAGCCTTTCTTTTTTGAACCTTTTAAATATCAATAAAATCTTGATTTGATATATATTTACAAAAATACGAATCTTTTACAGTATAATAAAATTTGAAAAGTATTAATGTTTCTTAGTTAATGGGAACTCGATGAATTGAACAACTATATACAATTAATTACCAAAAGCATATAAAATAATGTTGATATATGGAATGTTGGTTATGTGGAACAAAGGATTAATCAACTCAATTAAATCCATTATTCCTTTCTTCCACAAGATAGACGGTTTTTTTAACACATTAACATCCATGTAATTAATAAATTATTTTCAACGAACTGACATTTAGTTACTATTTCAACGATATATCTTTCCATGAATTTTCTATTTTTTTGCTTACACGGACTGTTGGGTCTTGTTCTTTAGAATTCACCCGCAATGATTCAATGGATACCTTGTTGGTAAGGTAATCAGATAATTCACCGTACGTAATATAACCTTTTGTTTCCCTTATTTTTTTTAATAAAAAATAGGTGAAGATCCCATGACTTTTATCGTGGAAAGGCATGGAAGATTGTATTCCATTACTCGCGGTAAAAACAATCATATTTCCTTCAAGCATGGCATAATTGGGTTCTACAGTGAAAGCCCGTGTTGCAATTAACCCGGATTCCCTTCCTCCTCCTGTAAAACATGCATCAATAAAGAATGTGACCATACCGGCATGGGTTTCGCTGAATTTTTTGTAAACATCCGATAATTTTATGGCCATATTCAGATTGGTGGCCGATACATCAATGGGGACAAGATATGGTGACTTTGTAGTTTCGTCAGGATAACCATGTCCGGCGTAATAAAATATTAATTCAGCTTCATTCCCGGTTTTCTCAAGGATCAGGCTCATTCTTTCTATTTCGCGTTTCATTTCTGCAAACGTTGCATTTAATAAAAGAAACACATTTTTATCAGGTACCCCCAACGTGTTTATTGCATATTTTTTGAATGTTAAAGCATCATTTTTGGCATATATTACATTAGATTCATGAGTTAAAAGTGGTTGTCGCTGTGTATAGTCTTCATTACCAATAATCAGTGCATATCGATGGGCAAAATAAATAGTATCGGTTGGGACTCCACTGTCAATATCTGAAACAAACGTTTCGGTAAAAGAAAATGTTCTGACAGAAGGTTTTGAATTATTCCGGCTTGCTACAATCTGGTCTAGGTCAAGAATGATACCCCGCTTTTCAGAATATAAATAATATTTATCATGAAAGTGGACCCGGATAGGAACAATGTTATACGGATAATTATTTTTTGTTGTGAAAACTATTTCTTTCACAAATGTTTCTCCGCCTTCCAGGTTGCTGATGATAAACTTCTTATCCACAAGTAAAATACAACCGGGATTGTCAAATTCAATTTCTGCCTCCAGGTTATTAACTGTTTTGTTGCTCTTATTTTCTATGGTAAGCTTAAGGTAGACAGGATAATTAGGTCTTATTTCCCCATCAAAATCGGTTGAAAACTCTGCTTCACGGATGGAAACATCAGGTTGCTGATACAGATGGGTCCCTATTTTGATATCCACAGGCCCTATTTTATGCCCGAAACGTTCGTTAACCTCTGCTGTAAAATGGGCAATCCCGGTATTCATGTTATAACTACCCTTTATGGGTATTAAAACGTTTCTT
>JBNLCS010000963.1:0-3602 GCA_050303935.1 Bacteroidales bacterium | reverse complement strand
AGTAATTGTTGTACTTACGTTTAAAATAACCAAACCAAAAGATACAATTACAGATGACATAGCCCAGCAGGAAGAACCTCAGGAAATGGAGGGGACAAAACCGGATATTATCAATGAGGAAGATGTAAATGAACAAGTTTTTACAGAAGAGGAAGAAATACCGGCAGAACCTGTTTCAATTAGCTCCGGTAAAAGGTATTATATTATCGCGGGCTGTTTTGAAGTACCTTCGAATGCAGACGGGTATGTGATGACACTTCAGGATAAAGGATATCCTGCATCAAAATTAGGCGTATTTAACGGCTATCATGTAGTGGCATTTAATTCGTTTGTTTCACGGGCAGATGCGCTTGCTGAACTCGAAGAGATAAGAAATGATTATGAACCGGAAGCTTGGATAAAAAGGTATTGATTACTGAATAATTTATAGATGTCAAAAAGCTGCTTATTCGGGCAGCTTTTTTAATTGATTATTTTTTAACTTTGTAGAAATTAAATGTATAACTAATTGAAAACATCAACGAATTTAATGAATAATCATCGATTCGAAAGTTGTATAATGTAGCCATTTCTTCAACATTATCTCTGTTTTCACTTTTAATAACATTACCGGTTCCAATTAAATAGCTTCCTTCAATTGATATGTAACCAGTAGGTACTTTAAACGAGAAACCTGCACCACCTCCAAAAAAATAGTTCGATACAAAAATATCTGAGGTGGAATAACTTGATTTATTGTTGGGTATCTCAATTTCTCCTGTAGATGAAAGAACGGTATTTAAGCCTCCGCCTAATTTTAAGAATATTTTATGTTCGTTTATATTATAATATGGGGATAACCATAAAGGTATGCTCAGCATAGTTAATTTTTCGGTATACGAGGTAAGTGTTTCGTTTATTTGCTGATCAAAACCATACTTACTTTGGTTAAAAAGTACATCCAATCTAATATCCAGATTATTAATTATCCTTCCGTTCATTTGTAAACCAAACTGGTTGCCTATGGCTGCACTTGAATTCTTCTCAGTTGTTATACCTTCAACATTATACGTTGATTCAATAGCAGGCGAGGTAAAATTGATCCCTCCACACGGCCCTATACTAAATACAGGGAATGGTTTATGTAATTCATAAATATATTGTAATTCTTTAGGATCTTCAGGTAGGGGAGTATATTCAGGAAAATCATGAAAAAGTTTGATTAAGCTTTCCCTGGCTTTTTGCTGAAGGTCATCAAATAAATATGATTTAACAATTAAGATATGTGCTTCTTTTTTTTGTTTCCTGTTAAAACCTTTTTCAATGTACGGATATAAAATTTGGGGTATTTGCTCCACTTCTCCGTTTGTAAATAAACCATTAGCTTGCTGCAAGGCTTTTTCAGCATCTGTGGCCTGACAAACGGCAATATTGTTATTTGCAATAGTAAGCAATAGAAAAAATAAAGTATTTCTTAAAAAGGTTTTCATATACATGTATTTTTAGTCTACAAGATTTATAAAACGTATCAAAAATTATTCCCTATTTCATGTCATGAAAAAATATTTGATAAGCCTCATATCGTTTAAAATTTTAATAATGGTGTGCAAAGATATTAAAATTTTACTCTATGCTTTCACACGTTTTCATATATTCAATATCATTGCCTACATATTTTCTCCATTCTTCTTCTGTGAAATTCCTATCGAGCAAAGTACAAAGCTCTTCTCCTAAAAATTTCGGTTGAGTGTACCATTTAAATACCAGGTTTTCAGTCCTGCTTGAACTGATCAAGTATTTATTGTTGTAACTAAAGGCCAATCCAAATACCCATGATTCATGATCAATAATTTCAATTGGGTTTTCTTCATATGTTATTGCATCCCATATGAGTATTTTACTGTCCATACCCGCTGAGCCCATAAATTTACTATTAGGACTAAAAGTAACGATATTCACCCTGGCAGAGTGCCCTTTCAGGTTAGCGGTCATTTTTTTGGTTGAGGCATTGAATACTTTTACAAACCCCTGTTTATCACCAAATGCGATAAGTGAACCATCATTGCTGTATGCAACGGTGTATATAGAATTATTTCTGGAGTTTTGAAAAATTATTGATGAATTATATCTTTTTAAATCCCATTCAATTAATTTTCCTTTATCGGTTCCGCCAACCAAGTACCTTCCATCCGGAGATAAGGCAATAGATCTTATCCTGTCTGATATACTATCGACAAGTTCATATGATCTCGATCTTAAATCCCATTTCTTAATAGTATTATCTTCAGCAACCGAATAAAGGAATTTGTTGTCTTTTGAAAATACCAGGGAACCTACAATTCCTCTATGTCCTTCCATTATAAGGGGGGCAGACCGGTGCGTTCTGTAGCTTGCATTAAACAACAATATTTTTGAATCAAATGTTCCAACAGCCATCCTTCTGCCATCATCACTTATGGCCATTGAATAATTAATATAGTTAGTCGTGGCAAATAGCTCAAGCTTATCTCTTTTATCAACGTCTGTTTCATTTAGGTCATGATATAATATTTTTCCGTCACCCCCTGTTGAATAAAACTTGTTTGACCGGGGTGAGAAAGCAATTGCTTTAACCTCATCTTCATGTCCTTCAAATGTGTTGAAACGTTTATCGTCTTTAAAATTCTTAACCGCGTAATACAGCGCAGAATATACATCGTTGTTTACTTCACCCCCACCATATTCTTTATGAAAATAATATCCCTGCAACGCAAGCAGGCCTCTTAAATTTTTAGACTGGTTAGTATTTCGGGAACTAACAAGTAATGTTCTTGAAACTGAGTACATCCTTTTTTTGTATTGTTCAACGGTTTCTTTTTTTGCAATTTCTTTTTCTCTTACAACTTCGCTCACGGTTTCTTCAATTTGCGATAGTTGTTGTTTTGTTTCTTTCTGCTCTTCTCTCAATATCTGTGACTCCATTTTGGCTTCAAGGGCGGCCATTTCCGCTTTCATTTTTTCATAGCGTGCCCTTTCCGATTCTGTTAAGGCCATTTCTGAAATTTCTACCGCGATCTCTTTTTCTTCTTCTGCCATAATGGATTTTTCTACCGCAAAATCTTTCTGTTGTTCGGCAATTAACCTTAAGCTATCCGCAATTCTTTTGTTTTCATGAGCAATATTTCTTTGTTCAATAGCGTCTTCTCTCTGGAAATTTGCATAGAACCATAACATTAATAAACCAAGGGCAGCTACCGCCATAAAAAGGGCAAAAAACTGGGACCTCTTCAGTGCTCTTTTTTGTAAGCGGATTTTATGCTTTTCTTCAGTTTTATATCTGTCTTCACTTGTTTCCAAAAATACCATTGCCCGTTCAAAGGCAGGATCATATCTTTTTGCCCAGGTAAGGGTGGGGCGTTGTTTATTTCTCCATTGTATTGCAAGGTGTAATTCCGGGGGTCGCCATAAACCGGTTTTTCCTTCCTGGTATAAAGCTGAAGCGTTTACCAATCTTTGGTACATTTGAACGGATTCGGCTTCTTCATCAACCCATCTACGCAACCGTTCCCAAATACGCATTAAACTTTCATGGGAAATATCTATAACTGTTTCTGGGGTTAATTCAATTTCGGGCGGCGGCACAA
>JBNLCS010000962.1:0-3233 GCA_050303935.1 Bacteroidales bacterium | reverse complement strand
GTAGAAAAAGAATTAATTGTTTCACCACCGCTTAAAAAGAACCCCAAAATATGGATTAAAAAAAAAGGGATCTATTTTGAACTTAACAATGAAGAGCTAATTGATAGTGCGACCTATATATTCAATTTTGGGAACTCAGTTGTTGATAACAATGAAGGTAACCCTTATGTAAACCTTAGCTATGTGTTCTCTACTGGACCAAAAATTGATTCCTTTGGTATTTCGGGTGTTATTGTTGATGCTTTTACCTTGCAGCCTTCAAAAGAACCTTTCTCTATACTATTATACAATAACCTCCATGATACTATGCCCCTTACCACCAGGCCTACTTATGTAGGAAGGAGCCTTCAAGATGGAAGTTACAGCATTGAGCATATTAAACCAGGTAAATACCGTTTATTTGCACTAAAGGAAAGCAATGCCAATTTTATTTACGACCAGCCCAATGAACAAATTGGTTTTGTTGATAGCATTATTACCTTTGATCCTGATTATTTTGAATTTGAAAATACTATAATAAATGAAAACGACAGTATAATTAGCGACTCCTTATACGCCAATAAGTTAAGTGCAGATAGCCTACAAGCAGATTTTGCCGATCATATAAAAGAAAAACATTTCAAAATTTACGGTATCCATCAAAAACTGGTTTCTTTTATAGAACAAAGTAACGATACGCTGCAATACTTAAAATCTTCAGGATATGTTGATAACAGGATGCTATATTTTTCGTTTAACAGGCCGGTTACTGATAGTTTTAAAGTAGTCCTCCAGTATTTTCCGGGTAAAATAGAACAAGCCATTCCTGAATTCTCAATAAATAAAGATTCCATAAATTACTGGATAACCGACACTTCTCTACTTAACATGGATACCCTAAATATAATCTTAACATATGAAAAACCTGATTCAATGTTTAATCCGGTAATCATAAAGGATACATTAAAATTCAGAAGGTCTGGAAGGGCCCTCACAGGGCAGCGAAGAAGATTATTTGCTAATGAAAAAGAAGAAAAGAAACAACAACTGGAGCCGGAATTTAACATAGGCAACAACAGAAAAATGGAGCTGAACGACAGCCTTCAAATTGATTTTAAAACACCACTGGCAGTAATAGATACAAACCGTATTAATTTTTATATCAAAGATGATAGCTTGTTTATTGAACAACCTTACCGAATAATTAAAGATAGTATTAAGTTAAGCCGTTTACATTTTCAGTTTAAAATTGAAGAAACACTTCAATACAGGATAGAAATACTTGATTCGGCTTTTATAGATATATACGGCCTTACCAATGATACCATTGAACACAACTTTACAACAAAAAGTATGGAACAATACGGAGAATTACAGGTGAATATGGAAGGAGTTGATGGGAATATCGTTGTACAATTATTGAATAGTAAAGAAAAAATTGTAGATTATGCATTTATCAATGAAAATTCATCAGTTACATTCTCATATTTGAACCCTGCCGAATATAAACTAAAAGTTATTTATGATACGAACCACAATAAACAATGGGATACTGGTAATTATTTAAAAAAAATACAACCGGAACGGGTTGCATATTTTGAAACATCTATTAAAGTCCGTGCAAATTGGGACCATGTTGAAAACTGGGACCTTAATCCAAAAATTGAAAATACAGAACCAAAAACCATTACGGAAAAGGAAGAAATGTCAGGGACCGAGATGTTACAAAACAGCTTTGATACCGAAACAGGCTCTGAGTCACCTGGAAATTACCAATAGTTTTATTTTTAAATGCAAATTCGTTACTTTTTTTTTTATTATTTCAGAAAATTTTCTCAACTTGCCGCCCATTGAAACTAAGTATTAACTGAAACTATTACAATTATGAGCGAATTTCATAGTATTGACTGGATTGTCTTTGGCGCATTCTGTCTGGGTTTGGTAGGTATCATAATCTGGGTATTACGCCAAAAAGAAGACGACACCTCCGATTATTTCCTAGCAGGCAGGGATGCTACCTGGATTGCAATCGGGGCTTCCATTTTTGCTTCCAACATTGGTTCTGAGCATCTTGTAGGTCTTGCAGGCGCAGGAGCCGAAAGTGGTATGGCCATGGCACACTGGGAAATGCATGGTTGGCTGATACTAATGCTTGGCTGGCTTTTCGTTCCTTTTTATGCCAGAAGTAAGGTATTTACTATGCCTGAATTTTTAGAAAGAAGGTACAACTCTCAATCACGTTCTATTTTGTCAATTATTTCTCTTGTTAGCTACGTGCTTACAAAAGTTGCCGTAACTGTATATGCTGGTGGGGTGGTTTTTAAAAATGTTTTTGGGATAGATCATGTTACTCTTTTCGGAAGCTGGCAAATAGACTTCTTCTGGATAAGCGCGATCGGCTTGGTAGTTATAACAGGTATTTACACGACTTTTGGTGGTATGAAGGCCGTTCTGTATACTTCAGTACTGCAAACCCCAATTTTATTACTGGGATCAATAGCAATTTTGGTTATTGGTTTAATGAAACTGGGCGATATTACCCAAGGTATGTCAGGATGGGCAAAGTTGATGGAAATTACAAGAAGTACCGATGCAAATACATATGGGGATAGTATGGCCAGTTTAATACGTTCGCCACATGATAAAGATTTTCCATGGACCGGTGTACTGCTTGGTTCAGCATTAATTGGGTTTTGGTACTGGTGTACCGACCAATTTATCGTGCAACGTGTATTGTCAGGAAGAGATATGACTCAAGCCCGTCGTGGTACAATATTCGGTGCATATTTAAAACTTACACCTGTATTTATCTTCCTTATTCCAGGTATGATTGCTTTTGCCCTTAATCAGGAAGGTTTGCTTACCCTTAAAGACAACGATGCTGCATTTTCAACCATGGTTACCGATTTATTGCCTATTGGTTTTAAAGGGCTTGTAATTGGTGGTATCCTGGCAGCTTTAATGAGTTCCCTGGCTTCACTTTTTAATTCATCAGCCATGCTTTTCACGGTTGATTTTTATCAAAAATATAAACCTAACCAAACGGAAAATCATTATGTAATTGTTGGTAAAATTGCCACGGTTGTTATTGTTATTTTAGGTATTTTGTGGATCCCGGTAATGAAAAGCATGGGTAAAGTACTGTATGAATACTTACAGGAGGTTCAGTCATTGCTGGCCCCAGGTATCGCGACAGTATTCTTATTAGGGGTAATATGGAAACGTACCAGTCCAAAAGCCGGTATGTGGGGATT
>JBNLCS010000961.1:0-4090 GCA_050303935.1 Bacteroidales bacterium | reverse complement strand
GGTGTTGACGCTTTGATGATTGGGAGGGCATCGATAGGAAAACCATGGATCTTTAAAGAAATTAAACACTTCCTTCAAAATGGGGAAATATATGAGATGCCCCTTGACGAAAAAATTGAACACGTCATTGAACATATTGATTATTCTGTTAAATTTAGAGGTGAACGGATTGGTATATTATTATTGCGTCGTCACCTAGCACACTATTTCAAAAACTTACCCAATTTCAGGGAATATAAAATAAAATTGCTCACAACGCTCAAGCGGGATGAACTGTTAGAAACATTGGAAGAGGTGCGTATTAAATACAATTAACCTAACAATATTATTAGAAAGGTTTAATAGACATTTTTAAACCAATCACAAGTATAAAACCCTCCACCTCCATCCAGATTATCCATTTTACAAATTTCAACACATTGCATTTTTGAAATTTGAACCACACGAATTAAAAAACCGGTTTGTTATTAACGCCCCGGTTTTCATTTTAAACTAGCTATTGAAAAGGAAAGTAAAAACTTACATTACTTTTTCACAATGATTTCTCTTTCTGTTTTACCATTATATATAAACTCAACAACATACGAACCTGATAACAAATTAGATATATCTATCGTGGAATTATTTTGTGTTAACTTTTTGCTTATCAGTTTTTGCCCGGTTATGCTAAAAATATTGATGTACAAATCTTCCTCGTTAGAAATACAATATACCACATTCAATTTATTTTTCACAGGGTTTGGATAGAACATAATGTGACTACCGGAAACCAAACGATCGATATTAACAGGTTCTTTCACTTCAATTTGTGTTTCTTTGTAATCAGAACATTCATTATCTATATTGGTAGCTGTAAATATATAAGATGTAGCTATTTCAGGTGATGTATATAACCATAAATAATTATCCTTAACCTGAACCGAGTCCTCCATAGGCTTTAACAAATAATCAAAAGTTTCAATATCCCCTTTCACTTTTATGATACCATAATCGCCCTTGATTATTGTATCCGGGGCTTGTAAAGTAAACTCAGGCACTGGAATAACGTCTATTTTTACCCTGCCGGTATCTGTACAACTTTTTGAATCAACAACAAGCAGGCTATAAACCACGGTATCATTAGGTTGAACCTGAGGATTTGCTTCTGTTAATACATCCACAGCATTATTTGGTGCCCATTGATAACTATATGGCCCCGTCCCGCCAGATACTGCAGGCGATGCCCCAAGCGTTATCAACTCACCTTGGCATATTTCCCGGCCAATGCCCGGATGAACTTCAGGGAGCAGATTAACTTCTACACTCGTTGTATCAGTTTTTGTACAGCCGTATTTATCCACCACGGTTAATTCATATGTTACATTGTTTTCAGGATTACATATTGGGTTACTTATTGTATCATTATCAAGATAACCTTTAGGTTCCCATTTATATGTGAATGGCTCACTTCCGGATTCAACTGTTGGATCTGCACCAAGTATAACTGAATCACCTGCACAAAGTGATATATCACCACCGGCAAAAATAACAGGCCACGGATGAACACTTATTTCTATTGTATCATTATCAGAACAATTATTCGCATCATTCACTGTTAATATATACTCGGTAGTGGCCTGCGGGGTAGCCAAAGGTTGCGACAAGCCCGCATTATTTAGTCCGGTTGCAGGTAACCAACTATACGAATAAGAAGGTGTTCCGCCAGAAGCAGTTGGGTTTGCCCCTATTACTTCCGATTCACCCTGACAGATTGTTTTATCTTCTCCGGCAAAAGCTTCGGGATTTGGATGAACAATTACACTCACATGTTCGGGCCTGACACAACCATCTACACCAGCGAGTGAAACAGTATAAGTGGTAGAAATAACCGGTGTGGCAATTGGGTTTTCCAATGAGGAATCATTTAATGAAACCGATGGTTCCCATACTACTTTAAAATCACCATATCCATTTGAAAGTGTTGGATTGCCCCCTAATGTTACCTGATCACCTGTACAAATACTTTTATTTTCTCCGGGGTTTATATCTGGGTATTTATAAATTCCATTAATTGAAATATTATCTATGTACCAACCGGTTGATATATCATTTCCATAACTGTCACCGGAAACAAAATAAAATGCAACCTGAATTTCTTCTCCTGCATAATCCCCTAAGTTTAATTGTGGTTTACTCCATACCCCTCCCGAAGTGGAGGTGTATGCATCTGAAATATTTACCCAATTCGAATTTCCTTTTATTTTTACTTGTACATAACCCTCATCCGAACTTGAAAAACTATACCAATGCTGAAAAGTCAAATTGTAAACGCCATTTCCATTTAGTTGAATATAGGGGCTAACGACCCGGGAAGAATAGCTTCCATCAGAATAATTCCCTTTTAAAACAGTAGCCACGCATTGTTCGTCTTCATAGGCATTTTCCGGCCCGGAGGAAGGATTGCCAACTTCCCACACACCTTTTTCAACATACCAATCGCCCAAGCCACATTCCCATGTTTCAGCATTATTGAACACGATCGCTCCTGTGTCTATTTCAACATTGTCTATGTACCAGCCGCTTGAAACATCCCCACCATATGCGTCACCGGAATAAAAATAAAAGCAGAGCTGGACGTCGCTGCCAGCGTAATCGCTTAAATCAAGCAGGGTTTGGCTC
The DNA here is from genome assembly GCA_050303935.1 of Bacteroidales bacterium. Taxonomy (GTDB): domain Bacteria; phylum Bacteroidota; class Bacteroidia; order Bacteroidales; family JBNLCS01; genus JBNLCS01. Next base: position 1,432 of record JBNLCS010000961.1, on the reverse strand, counting down.
CATACGTTGCTGCCATGCACCGTGTAATTTTCCGATAGGTCCTGCCAGGCCGATGTACCTACAGTACGTATCTGTACTTTTCCATGGTCCGAACTCGAAAAACTAAACCAATGCTGAAAACGTAAACGGGGGTTGCCCGATAGTTCCGGTACCGTAAAGTACGGGCTGCTCAAACGGGTCTCGTAGGTCCCGTCAACATAATTCCCATTGAGTACCGTGGCCGCACATTTTAAACCACCGTAAGCGCTGCCAGGGCCGCTGCCAGGGTTGCCTATTTCCCACGTACCTTCCTCAACGTACCAGTCCCCAAGGCCTTCTTCCCATGTTTCGGGGTTATTGAACACGATTGCACCTGTGTCTATTTCAACATTGTCTATGTACCAGCCGCTTGAAACATCCCCACCGTACCCGTCGCCAGAGTTAAAATAAAAGCAGAGCTGTATGCTAGTGCCTGCATAATTGCCTAAGTCAAAATAAGTTTGGCTCCAAACATTACTACCGTGTACTGTAAAATTTTCTGATAAATCCTGCCAATTACTGCCCCCATCACTACTGATCTGTACTTTTCCATAATCCGAACTCGAAAAACTATACCAATGTTGAAAGCGCAACCGGGGATTTTTAGTCAATTCCGGAATCAGAATAACCGGACTTGTAATTCTTGAATAATAGTTACCGTCTGAATAGTTACCGTCTAAAACAGTAGCAGCACAATTCAAGCCGTTAAAAGCCGATCCAGGGCCACTACCGGGGTTACCTATTTCCCAGGTGCCATTTGAAACCGACCAATCATCTACTGTTGACGTCTCAAAATTTTCACTCCAATATACCTGGCTTTTGAGATTTAAAAATGTAAATAGCCCTAATACAAAAATAAAATACTTTCCCATGATTTTTTTATTTTTCAATTAACTGTATATGTTCAAAACCTGGCAAAAGTATTCATGCGAATGAAATTGTTCAATATGTAATTTGTAAAAGTAACTTGCCGTTTAATAAACGTAAAGTATTTGCCAATAAACGATTAACAAAACAAGCATATTTAACATTTTGTAAAATTATTAATATAATCAATATATGTTGAACTATTTCCCTATCTGGTTACACCATTAACCCTAAAATGCTAAAAGTTTGTCAAAAACTGAATCCTGTTTTTAAAATTTATTTAAATATGTTTTAAATTAGCAAACAGTAAAAGAGGCAAACAGTAAGTAAACTGATTAAAATAGTTGGGAAATTTCAATTACCCGAATTTCAAACCTTTAATAAAAATGTATAGATGAACCTTTTAGTACTGGTACTCTCGCTTTTATTTTTTATTGTTGCAACGATATTATATAAAGATTATTCAAAAAGTGAATTCAATAGAATTTATGTACTTCTGTTCATTACAGTCGGCCTTTTTTACTTTACCAATTACATTATTTCTGAA
>JBNLCS010000960.1:0-6587 GCA_050303935.1 Bacteroidales bacterium | reverse complement strand
CGTTACACCCTAATGACAAAGTTGGACTGCGGCCAGAGAAAATACCCGTTGAAAAGCAATATTACGGATTTACCATTGTATTTGAAGACAAATACCTTGTTGTTATAGATAAACATGCAGGCGTATTATCTATGGCTACTGATACAAAAAAAAACAGGACCGCTTACAGTATGTTAAGTGAACATGTGAAAAAACAAAACCCGGCAAATAAAATATTTATTGTACACCGGCTGGACAGGGACACTTCAGGATTAATGATGTTTGTGAAAAATAAAAAACTGCAAAAAATAATGCAGGAAAACTGGCATGAAAAAGTAAACGAACGCTCATATCTGGCATTGGTTGAAGGGGTATTAGAAGAAAAGGAAGGAGATGTTGTTTCTTTTATTTCTGAAAACAAAGCTTTAAATGTATATTCCAGCCAGGATGCCAAAAATGGCCTACGAGCTGTAACCCACTACCAGGTAATTAAAGAAAATAAAAAATATTCATTATTGAAAGTTGACCTGGAAACCGGGAAGAAAAACCAGATCAGGGTACATATGAATGATATTGGGCACCCCATAGTGGGCGATAAAAAATATGGATCATCTATCAATCCAATTGGAAGGCTGGGGCTTCATGCAAGGGTATTGGCGTTTAACCATCCCGAAACGGGTGAACAACTCCATTTTGAAAGTGATGTGCCTAAGAAATTTAAGGCTCTTGTTTAGCCCTTATCATTGAAAACAAATATACATTCGTCTACTATCAAACTTTTTTCTCTTAAAATGTAACTTTTTCACCTATTTGTGCAACTAATAAGAAAGAACATTTAATACGTGAAGAAAACACAATCAGATAAATTCTTGATGCTATACGAACCGGTCCATAAACAATTGGTGAGATATTGCAGGGCTATTTCAGGGAATATAACCGATGCTGAGGACCTGGTAAACGAAACCGTGCTTACAGCGCTTGAAAATTTTTCTTCACTTAAAAACGAAGGTTCTTTCAAAGCCTTTCTTTTTGGAATAGCAGGAAACTTGCACAAAATGATGTTGCGCAGAAAAAAATTCAGGGCTGAATTTAATTCGCATGAACTTTATCAGATAACCGATGCCGGACAAAACCCTGAATATGCAACAGAATTTCAGATTATTTACGATAAAATAAAAACACTTCCCGCTAAAACGTCTGAAACACTTATTCTTTTTCATGTTTCAGACCTTTCACTGGAAGAAATCCAAAAAATACAAGGAGGAAGCCTTTCAGCAGTTAAATTACGGCTGAAACGAGGCAGGGAAAAGCTGCTAGCTATGTTAAACACGCCGCAACAGGTAAAGACGGCCGTTTCATTATTAAACCTCTAAAACTGCCAACAATGAACGAAAAATTTACAGACCAACATACAAACCGGTTCTTCAATCAGCTAAAAAAACTGGATGATTATTATAAAATTGAAAAGGCGCGCCAAATCATTAACGACCCCAAGGCAAAGGCCACGCTCCGGGGTAAAAAGTTTAAACCTTTAAAATTTATAATTATGACAATATCTTTAGCATTTCCAGTAATTTTTTTATTTGTGTTGTTTCAACCACAGAATGATTCTCTAATTAATAAAAAAACATCCCACAAAAAGGAGCAAAAAACAACAATTCAAGATCAAATTGTTCCAAAAAGAATCATTCACGATACAATTTCAAAGGAAAATGAATTAATTGAGGTTTCTCAAAAAAAAGAACCATTTGAAAGGTTTTCCAAAAAAGAGAATACGTTGAAAGTAATGAATGGAAATAACCATATTGTTGAATTAACAATCGATGAAATGGAACAACTGGGGTTTTCATATTCAGGTTACGAACTAACGTATGTAAATTCTTTTGATTCATTACATGTAATTTATGATGGTTCTTCGTTAACCAATACTTGTTCCAAAGAAGCCTTTAAAAAAGATACATTTACATATGTTAATGCAAGGTTTTATAATAATTCAAGGTACAACAAGGGAGAAGCCACACTAATAAATAAAGTTTATAAATGGGGTATAAGTAAAAACAACTACTATCCTAATTACATTACCAATCTTAACGGTGATGTTGTTTCTAAAATAACAAAAAACGATTTTGAATTATGTAATGACACGTTATTGCCTATACTGATAAATTCTAACACACTTGATATAATCAATATCCCTTTTCAAAATAATATTCCAAAACCTATTATTTCTGGAAGATTTGGGGCAAATATTCTCTGGTTTAATACAACAAAATCTCTTTTTCAGAAATTACCTGATAGATACAAATACTTAGAGTTGGAATATGAAAAAATACGTGAACAAAAAAAATGTACCAGTAATCTGGATTTGGTAATTTATGATTTTATACAGTGGGAGAAAGAAAATATTTTAATTCTGGATTCTGTCATTAATGGAAAAGATTTGGTAATCTCTCCAACCGATAAAGAATTATTGAATGCCGGGTTTAAAAAGGATGAATTAGGCTGGTATTTCGTCGATAGCTATTCAATTTCACCAATACGTTTAATGGATGGGAATATTGATACCATAAAAAATTACGATAACAAAATAGCCTATATTTCAGATGTAAATGGCAATTTAATTCCGAGAGGATATTTTTCATCGCAAATATATTTTAAGTACAATATAAATTTTCATGTACCTGTTAAAGTCCCGAATAATGACGGTAGTTATTATTATTATTGGTTCAAACCTACTTTGGAATTCTGGAAAAGTCTTCCCCAAAGATATCAGGATATGAAAAGTATATTTGACAGGATTGCATACACCAAACAAAAATATCCAAATAAAAAAGTAGTCAATTATTTTGAAAAGGGTAGAATTTACAGCGAAGGAGAGATTAACTGTATTATCCTAAACAAAGAAGAATTAGAAAAGCTAGGTTTTGAATTTAACATGGACCATGTATCACTCACATGTGAAATGAATCATGAAGGTTTGTTGTATTTTCATCGTCCTGGTTATCTGGAAGCAATACCTTACCCAAAAGATTCTATGAATCATAAAAATGTGTTTCACATACTTTATATTACAGATATACAAGGATTTATAATTAGAGATGTCTATTCAAAAACCCGTCTGCAACTTGAAAATGAAAAAATATTGAATTACTTGATTCCTATATATGTTCCGTTTGCAGACATTATTTCTCCTGAATATAAAAACCAGGTATTATGGTTTACCCCAACTGAAGATTTTTTTGACCGTTTACCAATAGAAATGGGTAAATCTATGAAAACCGAATATTCGAACCTTGATAATAAAGATATTTCACTTGCAAAAACTTGTACCTATTTTGAAGCTTGTAAATCCACGCTTGAATTAAACAATTTTAAATTATATCCCAACCCAACCAATACCATAACAAACATTGAATTTTCGACTATCAACCAATTAAGGGGAGAAATAGTCCTGACCAATGTTTCAGGTGTAACAGTTAAAACATTGTTGAATGATCAAATATTTCTGGCAGGTGATAACTATTTTGAATTGAACTTATCTGATGTAAAACCAGGTATATATATAGTAATGTTAATAACCGATCAGGGTTTTAAGACCCAACGAATTATCGTAAACCAATAAACGGTATCCAAGCCACGAACCTTCCCTGTTATGTGAGCATTGATGGTGAAATTCGTGGCTTATTTTTTTAACTCTTTCCACAACTCTAAACACACCCCGTTTGTCCAGCCAAAACCATCCTGAAGCGGGTATTCCCCACCACCCCCGGGTAAATTTATGTCTACCACGTTGTATTTCTCGGTCATTTTCCCCGTTTCAAAAAATACCTTTATATTCAAGTTAATCCAGCGCCGGGCAATTTCTTCGGCCAGCTCATTGTAACCGTAATTTTTCAATCCTTTATATGTGATCCACTGTAACGGTGGCCAGCCATTTGGCCAGTCCCATTGTTCGCCCGTTTCATGTAAAGTTGTCACCACCCCACCGGGCTGTAAAAAATATTCCCTGATTTTTTGGGCTGCCAAATACGCTTGCTCATCATTGGCTATTTCTAAAAATAATGGGTACATCCCGGCCAATGAAAGGGTTGTACTATATTTTCCTGAAACAAAATTATAATCACAATAAAAGCCTTCGTTTTGGTTAAACAAATACTTGTTAATTGTTTTTTCCCTGTTTTTAGCTAACAAATTATATGTTTCGTAGTTCACCGTATCTTTTTTTAGCTGATACGCCTTTGCAAGGGCCTTCTCTAAAAAGTATAACAAACAATTCAAATCAACCGGAATATAATGGGTTGTATGAATATCCTCTAATCCACCCGTAAACCAACGGCTGCTAAAATCCCATCCCGATTCTGCTGCAGCCCGTATTTCCCTGTATATTTCTTCTCCCCTGCCAGTTTTTTGCTTTAAAATATAATCTTGCTTAAACGATTCCGGCCTGGGTTGCATCCGCTTATCAAAATACCTGTTCATAAAAATTTTACCCTCAATAAAAACTACCCTTTCATTTTCTCTTCTATCACCAATAGATTCCATGCCCTGCATCCAAAAATGATATTCCTTTTCCAGTTGTGGCAAGTATTTTACGTATATTAAATCGCCTTTTATTTCAGCCAGCAAATCAACCATTAAAGCAAAAAAAGGTGGCTGTGAACGGCTGAGATAGTAAATACGATTTCCATTGGGAATAAAGCCATATGAATCGATTAGATGGCTAAAATTATCAATCATATTTTCAATATCGCTGATCCTGCCTGATTCTTTTAAGCCCAGCATAGTGAAATAGCTGTCCCAGTAATATATTTCGCGGAAACGGCCACCGGGCACAACGTATGGGTTGGGCAGCGGTATTAATGTAGATGGAATTGTATTTTCATCTGCCCTGCGAAGTAATAAATCCCACAAATTTTCAATATGCTTAATTATCAGGCTTGTATCCAGAAGTGTGGTATCGAAATTTTCATCTACAAACTTTTTAAGGGCCGGTTTATTATTTGTTTTTAGCTTCTTAAAATTCGAATAAACAGTATCCATTGGAAATTTAGGCAGGCAATCCACGAATTTTTTCTGATCGGTAAATACTTCATTTAGCTGAACAGCTTTGAATAAATCCGATTGGAAAAAAGATGAATCAACCTGTGAATAGGAAGCATGAAAAACAAAAAAGACATAAAACATAATTATTTGGGTTTTCATACGGGTAATTATTTAGTGATTTGAAGTAATTTATAAAATATACAATCTTTTTCAAAACCACAAGCAAAGTAAAACGTGTGAGCTAATATACAAAGAAAGTACCCCTCTTAAACAACTGTTCATCCAAGCATCAATAAATGATGTATTTAACCCGATAAAAAACCGGTAATAGTAATTTTTGTTTCTCCATATTTAACGTAACGCTTTGCCAGTTGTTGAAATTATACAAGAATTTCGCAAATGTTAATATAGATTACCATGAGTGTATGACAAAATTCACGTTTCTTATTATTTAACAACGAAAGACGCGAAAAACACGAAAGGGAAAATTGCAAAGCAATTTTAATTTCACTGAAGATATACCTTTTTTCATGTTTTTAGTGGTTAATAAAACAATAATTATAGCCCTACCACGAGGCCCAAATCTCAGCAATTGAGACAAAAGGAAATTTTGTTGTACACCCGTTACCATTCTAACCTAAAAAATTAAATCTCCTAATTCTTATTGAGACCAATTCCAAATTTACCCAAATAGTTGATGTTTCAGGTTTTGCTGTTTAACTTTGTTATAGTTCAAAATCAAAAAACACATAAACAATATGATAAATTTTGAAGCCTTTTTTAAAGTGAGTTATGGGTTGTATATCGTTACTTCTGGTAATAAAGAAAAAGGGAACGGATTTATTTCAAATGCTGTGTTTCAGGTAACAGCAGAACCAGCACAGTTTGCTGCCTGTTGTAATAAGGAAAATTTTACTGCTGAATTTATTAAAGAAAATGATGCGTTTGCCATTTCAGTATTAAAACAGGAAGCCGGTAAAGAAATTATAGGAACTTTTGGTTATCAATCCGGACGCGATATAAACAAACTGGACAAGGTACGGTTTCAATTTGGAGAAACAGGGGTCCCCATTATTACAGATGATGCTGTGGCATATATTGAATGCAAATTGAAACAAACCTTTGATGTAGGGACCCATTTAATTTTTATAGGTGAAGTAGTAGCAGCTAATGTCCTTTCTGATGAAGACCCGATTACTTACGCATATTATAGGAATATTAAAAAAGGACTGGCGCCGAAAAATGCTCCAACATATATTGATAAATCAAAGCTGGAAGATAAAAAAGAGAAGAAAAAAGAAGAAAAAAAGCCTATTGGGGATAAATACAAGTGCCCTGCATGTGGATACATTTATGACCCTGCGGAGGGCGATGAAGACGGCCATGTAGAACCGGGGACATCATTTGAGGACCTGCCCGATGATTGGGTATGCCCGGTTTGCGGTGTGGAGAAGGGGGATTTTATGAAGGTTTGAGGTGAAAAGATTTCTACCATAAGGTTAAGACACTTTGTAAATTAGAAGTTCCTGTCGGTGTGAGGGAAGAATGACTGAAACAACCTACCA
>JBNLCS010000959.1:0-4070 GCA_050303935.1 Bacteroidales bacterium | reverse complement strand
ACATTTCAAAACTTAAAGCCTTGGTATTAACCTTTTCTTTTTTCGTTTTTGGCACCCTGCCTTCCAGGTACTCTTCCGGCCCGAGTTGTTTTACATTATTATCATTGCAATATTTACTAATTAATTCCAATAATTCTTCACCGTATTGCTCAACCTTTTTCTTACCCATACCCTTAATGGTTTTCAATTGCCTGATGCTTGACGGTTTATAATGTGCCAACTCATAAACTGCATTTTGATGTAATACCATGTAGTGCGGTAATTCAAGTTCCTGGGCTTTTTCGTGACGCCATGATTTCAGGATATTAAACAGTTCCGGATTATCAACTGAAGCAGGGGCTTTTGTTTCCCTGGTTTCTTTTTTCTTTTTTGAGAAAGAATAGAGTTCAAGGTTGGCCAGTGATCGTTCTTCCAGGTATTTTTTCAGTTCATACCCATTCTCACAGGATTTCAGGCACAGTTTCTTGTTCAACGTCTCTTGTCCCAATTTTTCCAGGGCTTTTACAACATCCTTTTTAACACCCCGGTTATCCGTTTCAATATTTAGGGATTCTAACAAGTTTTCTATATGATCTGCCAGCTTTTGGCTGAAATAGTTGCTTGCTTTAATAATCCGGTCATGTAATTTTTGGTTTTTATCGGTTTCCAAGCCTGTTTGCATTAATTGTACAACCTGCTTTCTGAATTTTTCAGAAACATCCATTAACTCTACTTTAAATATTGGATTAAGGTGTTGGAATTTTTCAAGGGGGTTATCAATGAAAGCATTCTGGTTCCCTTTCAGTTCTTTAATGCAATAAAATATGGCACTTTGTATTTTGTCAAAACTAAATAATTCAATAAGCAGTTGTTCTTCAAATGATTTGCGCGAATCATCCAAAAGCTTTTTATCAGGGGGATTATTTTCAATATTCCGGGTGAACTGATAAACTGAATCATCATTTTTTATGCTGTGTAAACCAATAGGTGTCTTCAACACCATTCCTTCCAGTGTTTTGCAACGGCTAAGTGCCACATATACCTGTCCGTGGGCAAATGAAGCATTGGCATCAATAATAGCTTTTTCAAAAGTAAGCCCCTGGCTTTTATGAATAGTGATTGCCCAGGCAAGTTTTAACGGGTATTGATAGAACTTTCCGGCCACATCTTCTTTTATTTCTTTTGTTTCGTTGTCAAGTTCATATTTTGTGTTATCCCATTCAACCCTTTCAACTGGAATGGAGGTATGGTCATCAGGGCAATCTACATAAATAACCCGTTCATCAATCTTTGAAACCTTTCCTATTTTACCATTGTAATAGAGCTTATCTACCGATATATCGTTTTTCACAAACATCACCTGGGCACCTTCTTTCAACACCAAATCATATTCTGTAGGATACATATATTCAGGGAAATCACCTTCAACCGAGGCCTTAAAATGCCGTTCCCTGATTTTAAGTTCATGTAGTTTTTTCTGGTTAATATCCTGAGCCCTCACATTATGCGTGGTAAGGGTGATAAAACCATCCTTATCATCTTCTTTAAAATTGGGGATATATCTCTGATTTAAAGTTTGTAATGACTGTTCATCGATTTTATTCTCTCGAATTTTATTTAAAATTGAGATAAATTCTTCGTCGCGCTGCCGGTAAATGTGTTTTAATTCAACACTCACACCTTTTGTATGATTAAATGCCTTGCTGCTAAAGAAGTATGGGGTATCATAATAAGGACTTAGAATGGCCCATTCGTCTTCTTTAACTACAGGGGACAGTTGTTGCAAGTCTCCAATCATAAGTAATTGGACCCCTCCAAAAGGTAAGGCCCTGTCACGGTATTTTCTCAACACGTCATCAATTGCATCCAACAGATCTGCCCGCACCATACTAATCTCGTCTATTATCAATAGATCCAGGCTTTTAATTATATTAATCTTGGTTTTATTAAGTTTTCTTATTTGACTTTCTGGACTTCTATGAATTGAGCCCGGAAAGTTTTCACGTTCAAGATAAACGGTTGGAATTTGTGGGCCAAAAGACAACTGGAAAAAAGAATGTATCGTTACCCCTCCGGCATTAATGGCTGCAACGCCCGTTGGTGCCACTACGATCATTCGTTTTGGGGATTCATCGCGCAGCGTATGTAAAAAGGTGGTTTTTCCGGTACCGGCTTTACCCGTTAAAAAAACATTTTTGTTTGTATATTTCACAAACTTAAAAGCAAGGTCTAGTTCGGGGTTCTTTTGGTTTGTCATAATCTGGAAAAATGATACTATAGCAGGACAAACTTACTATTTTTGATGTTTTTTTATACCATATTATCAAAATTTATTGACAGGTTCTAATTAGTATCGGCCCGAAAACTCCGTCTCCGGTAAGAAGACACTAAGTTAGAGGGTTACTCCCATTGGTCGTGAGATTCGCTTCGCTACGGTATTTTCTTATCAGAGGTTAATTAATAATAACACCTAACCTCATTGATAACCGATGGTATATATACTGCCTGTCTACCACCCCATATCCCCAATTATCATAATCATAATTCAACCGGTTATACCGGTATCCAATCCCAAAAAACAATGCATTCCGGTAATTAAAAGGTATTGAATATCCAAATTCAATTGTTGTAAAAATTCCTCCATATGTATGTAATGGTTCTGCATAAATATCTTCAAAAAAGGGCTTGTCAACCGGTATCGATTTACCCATTGATGCATTCAAAAAAATAACGTTTGAACCAAAATTGTAATACGATTTCATATTCAAGCCAACAGGAATAGTAGTTTCATTAATTAACTCTACTCCGGAAACAATACCAGCAGACAAATATTCATTGATTAAAAAACCATTTTCAGTGATTACTGATAAAACCGTAGATTTCTCATTGATGGCCGATCCCATGATAAAACCGGCCGAGGTATGGTTGATAAAACGCGTTAACCGGGATTCGGTCATTTTTATATCATTATAACTAAAAACTAAGGTATTACCATCTAATGTTTTTAACGTCAACGTTTCGGATGAATCGTTGATGATTTTTCCATGGATTATACTTCCATTATTCAAATATACAACCTCGTGTTTTATTTGTGCATTTAATTGAAATGTAGAAATCAACATGAAAATGATAAATCGTATTGGTTTTTTCACTTGAATAAAATTTAATTAAACATCTTTTTTATAATAAGATACATAAACATATTTAGTATTTGTACTATTTACGCGTGGAACATCCATGTTTTGATTATGTCCTTGTTGCGAAGTTCAGTGCATGGATGTTTCATCTGCTTGTAATTATTTTTTAGGCCGGAAAAGCTTGCCCGCCTTAACGGGAAAACTATCCCGAAAAATCGGGGCTTGTTTTATTATCCGGTTTTTAAATGAATTAGGATAACATTTACAATCAAAAGGTTGCGTGGATTATTTTTTTAATAAAACGCAACTAATTTTAAAATGGTGCATCTAGTATATAGATTTCAGAAAAAAAACCAACTTAAATATGAATACTATGAAAACAATATTAAAAACGATTAACCTATTTGTTCTCATCGCTATTTTTAGTTCATGCGAAGACACCGTTAAAGAAACCTATGATGTAAACGAACCCATATACTTGAGTTATGAAGAATTAAGGTCTTCTTTTGATGTAAGGCCCACAGAAGACATCATAAAACCGGGTAAAATATACTTTAAGGACAATTACATTTATGTAAATGAGTATCAGAAAGGCATTCATATTATTGACAATACAAACCCATCGGCACCTGAAGTAATTAAATTTATTGAAATACCCGGAAATGTTGATATGGCCATTAAAGGAAATATTTTATATGCAGATAGCTATGTAGATCTTTTATCTATTGACATACGTGATATAAATAATATTAAAGAAGTCGACCGGGACGAAAACGCTTTTCCATATATTATCCCGGATGTTGAAAATGGCATTATAGATGAAATTGATGAAAATAAGGGCGTAATTATTGGATATAATGTAACCAGGAAAACAGAAAAGGTCGAAGATAATTCACAACGGTTTATGAGGTTTGGTTTATTTACAGAAGATGTTGCTTTTACCAATGCAAAATT
>JBNLCS010000958.1:0-3296 GCA_050303935.1 Bacteroidales bacterium | reverse complement strand
AATTATTTACTCATAAAATAAGATCAAATAGTTAGCAAATGAATAATCAAAGCATTTCTCAAAAGTTTAGAGTTATCTTATTGTTCTTCTTTATTCTGGTTTTTCAATCATGTAACTATGAATGTGATGGATTGCTGGCTATTACGGATCGATTTGTGCCACCTTTTTCGGAGTGGTTAGTGCCAGGTATTTCGGTTCAAACTGTGCCAATTTTCACGGTTTGAATTGTGCCACCTGAGGCAAAGCCGATCGTTTTACGGTTCGTTTTGTGCCACAGTTCGGCAAGCCCGTGTCACTTTGAAAGATCAAGTTAAACCTGCTATATCGCAATAAAAAACTAAAGCGATATGGCCAACACACTTGATCCGATGGACTTGAAACAAATTATTACATTACACACCGATGGTTTAAGTAACCGTCAAATAGGGGAACTGCTTGGTGTCTCCAGGAATACAGTAAATAACTACATGCAGCTTTTCAAAGCTGGTGACCACACCTTTGAGGAACTGCTAAAAATGGACAACCCCAGGCTGCAGGAGCTTTTCACATCCCATACAACCATTGTCAACAACCGGTATGATGAGCTTATGGAGTACTTTGACAAGGTGAACCAGGCCAGGAACCATCCCGGCTTTACCTTCCAGTTCCATTACGATGAGTATAGGCTTCATGTTAAAAAACCTTACAGTTATACCCAATTTTTAGAGCATTACAAGCGTAAATATGCCAGGATCAAAGGCTCAATGAAACTGGAACACGAGGCCGGCAAAGAAGTTTATATTGATTTTGCTGGTAAAAAACTTGAAATCGTTGATAAAGAAACCGGCGAATTAATACCCGCTGAGGTATTTGTTGCCATCCTTCCCAACAGCCAATACACTTACGTAGAGGCTTGTTTAAGCCAGAAACGGGAAGATATGATCCATTGCATGGGCAATGCCCTGTCGTATTATGGTGGTGTCCCAAAAGCCATCGTGTCCGACAACCTGAAATCGGCAGTTACACGGGCAAGCAAACATGAACCGGAGATTAACCGCACGTTTAAAGATTTTGCCCATCATTATGGTTGTGTTATAAATCCGACAAGGAGTTATTCCCCACAGGACAAGGCTTTGGTTGAAAATGCTGTTAACCTGGTTTATCAACGTATTTACTATCCTTTACGGGATTTTACATTTTTTAGCCTGGATGATTTAAACCGTGAAATCAAGAAGCTTTTAGTCCCGTATAATGATCTGCTTTTTCAGCGCAAGCAAAATAGCCGCAGGGAACTGTTCCAATCAGTAGAACGGGCTTATTTAAAGCCATTGCCCCAAACCCGGTACGAGATGAAAGACTACTGCAGGGCAAAAGTGCAGAAGATCGGGTATGTTTACTTCTCGCCCGATAAAAGCTATTACAGCGTTCCATACCGGTATATTGGCAAATCGACCATGATACACTATACCAGGTCAACAGTAGAGGTTTACTTTTACCATGAACGGATCGCTTTTCATAAGCGTAACCCGGCCATGGGCGTTTACAATACCATTAAAGAACATCTTAGCAGTACCCATAAAGCCTTTACAGAGTGGAGCCCCGATTATTTTAAGAATAAAGCGGCCAAACATGGCAGCAATGTCGTTGAACTGATCGATAAGTTAATGACAGGGATAGATTACCCTGAAACCGCCTATAAACGGGCTATGGGCATCATACAGTTACACCGCACCTATGGTTCGCAGAGGCTGGACAAAGCTTGTGAAAGGGCTTTGTTTGCAGGTACATGCTCTTATAAGAGGATCAGCAATATATTAAAGAACAACCAGGATCAATACCCTTTACCGGAACAACAGTTAACCTTATCACATATCCCTTCGCATGAGAACCTGCGGGGGGCTTCAGCTTATAAATAATCATTAAAACAAATCATATGGACAATAATCAAACAATTGAAAAACTAAGGCAGATGCGTATAAGTGCCATGGCCGACCTGCATTTGCAACATGTAAAAAACAACAAATTAAATGATGCCACACCTGACGAGTACCTTGCGCTACTTACCGAGCATGAATGGGAAAGCAGGCAAAACCAGAAGGTAAACCGGTTAATAAAACAAGCTGGGTTTAAGCAAAAAGCCGATATTGCCGGGATTGACCATACGGTACCAAGGAACCTTGACAAAAACATGTTTATCCGTTTAGCTACCCTGGAATTTATGAACCGGAAAGAAAATATTATCGTTACAGGTGCTTCGGGGGTTGGCAAAAGCTACCTTGCTCAGGCTTTAGGTCATCATGCATGCATAACCGGTGAAAGGGTTGTCTATACTAACACAGCAAGGCTTTTTACCAGGTTAAAACTATCAAAAACTGATGGAACTTATATTAAAGAATTAGAACGGTTACAAAAGATCAACCTGTTAATTTTAGACGATTTTGGCCTACAGGCTTTTGATAACCTGTCGCGCGAAATGTTGATGGATATAATTGATGATCGGCATAATAAAATGTCAACCATCATATCATCACAGATACCTGTATCAGTCTGGTACGACATTATTGGTGAAGGAACAATAGCTGATGCAATTTTGGACAGAATTGTTAACTCATCACACAGGATTGACCTTAAAGGTGAGTCAATGAGAAAAGGTATTTTAAAAACTGAAAACTAAATTTTTTGTATTATTGCAGTATCTTTCAAAGTGGCACTGTTTCAACCGAAAAGTGTGGCACTGTTTGACCGAAATCGCCACCAATTTGATACAATTGCAAAAACATCTGTTTCATAAGTTTGAACTCCTGTTATAATAATTAATTTTTGATATTCCTTTAATGTATCTGTTCTGTCCATAGATAAGTGCAACTCATTATTAGATATTAAATTTTCCAAGGCAAATGTGTCATACATAGCAAAATCTTCGAAATCGGACTGAATCTGAATTAGACTATGGATAGTATCTTTTGTGTTATTTACAATTTTATATCTTACACTTGGCGGAGGTACCGATGTACAAGAAGTAAGCTGAATTAAAAGGATAAAAATTAATATTATTAATGGTTGCTTCATTTTATTCTTCTTAATGTGCCCCTAACGATTATGTACACGCAGTGCGGACTTGATAACTACTGCCTTTTGCCACTTGCAGAAAGCTGCAAAACTACCAGTCCAAGCCGTTACGCCGTTAAATATACGTAGTTTAACTGAACTTGCTTTGAAAACTAAACATAAATTAACCCGTGAAGCTAATAAATGCAGAAATATTGTTGCCATGCAATGCGTTTTGCGGCGCTGAGTCCTAATACGTAGCAACGCTG
>JBNLCS010000957.1:0-4212 GCA_050303935.1 Bacteroidales bacterium | reverse complement strand
AATAATTATCTTTTTCATAAGGTTCAAGTTGGACAATTTGTTCCACGTTAACAATATAAGAACGATGAATACGGATGAATTGATCAGGTTGAAGGTTCGTTTCAAAAAATTTCATTGTTTTTTGTTTCAGGTGTTTGCTTTCTTTGGTATATATCATTACGTAATCATCCTGTGATTCTATATAATGAATATCTTCCACAGGAAAAACACTAATCTTTTGGTGCGATTTAACCACCACCCTTTTTAAATATTCATCAATGGTGTTTTCAGAAAGGTTCTTAATTTTATCACCTTCATTTTCATTATTTTTTATTTTCTCTGTAGCTTTTTGGAGCGCTGAAGCAAACCGGTCTTTTGAAAAGGGTTTTAAAAGATAGTCAACGGCGTTATGTTCAAAAGCTTGTATTGCATATTGATCATAAGCCGTAGTAAAAATTATACATGGTGTATAATCTAGCAGTTCAAGCATTTCAAAACCTGTCAGCTTGGGCATTTGTATATCCAAAAATACAAGGTCGGGCTGGTGTTTCTGAATTGCTTTGATGCCTGAAAACCCATCGGTGCATTCTTCAAGTAGATCAATGTGCTTGTGTTCTTTCAAATAATTTTTGACCAATTCCCTGGCAAGTTTTTCATCTTCAACAATAACAGCAGATATTTTTGTTTGCATAGCTATTTATTTTTTTGTTTCTCTTGTGGAATCAATAATCTTACTTCAAATTGTGTATCCCCCTTATTTACACGTATTAAGTCACTACGATTATAAATTATCCCCAACCTGTGGGCAATATTTTTTAGTCCTACCCCTGCACCTTTGCGAGGTATAGCTTTAGGGTCAAAATTGTTTCTTATAAATATTTCAAGATAATCGCGATTTGCAAAACAATCAATGGATATTTCTGTTTTGTCAATGTTTTCGTAAACACCATGCTTAATAGCATTTTCTATAAGCGGTTGAAGGATCATATTCGGTAAAAACGATTCTTCGCAGTTTTTATTCAATTTTAATTTAAGTTCTAATTTTTCATTAAAACGTGTTTTTTCTATATCAAGATATCGCTGTATATTTTCCAGTTCATTTTTCAGGGTTGTTTTTTCTTTTTGGTCTTTGCCTATTGAATATCTTAGAAACTCTGCAAGTTTTATAATCATTTCTTGTGCCTTTGAGGCATCTACCATTGTAAGTGAGCTAACCGAATTAAGGCTATTAAAAAGGAAATGAGGATTAATTTGGGCTTTTAATGAGGCGAGTTCAGATTCTTTAACCAGGGTTTTCAAGTCGGCTTCTTTCAATAGTTTTTCCTGAAAGCTATTATAGTATATGATGAGGTAATAAATTAAAACTATAATTATGTAAAATAGTATTCCCATTCCATATCGTACAAACTGTGAATTTTTCATAAATAAACTATATGAATAATCCTTTTCAACAGCTAAACTTACCAAATACTGGGAAAGTTGGCTCCAAACCAATACAACAAGAAAAACTGAAGCGATATGGGTCAACAATATAAAAAGAATTGGTTTTTTTTCAATATCACTAAAATATACCGGATACCAAATTATAAAACCTAATAACGCATATACATTATTATGGATTAATACGTCAATAATTACATATTTAATACGCAAATCCGAAAAGCTCAGTATAGCAGTTTCAATTATAGAAATAACTAACCAGACAATAATATAAATTAAAAATTGACGGGAATATTTAATAAACGGGTTGATCATTACAATCAGAAGTTTTTAATTTCTCCTCCGCCAAAAATTGCAATTCCCTTAATAACCAATTCTCCCTGCTTATTTTCAAGGGCAGTAGGAGCTATATTTCTTTTATCTGCAAATCCACCAAACACCGATGTTACATTTATTTTAATATCCCATTCTTCGGGTACAATCATTTTCATTCCTCCAAAAACGCAAAATATATCTACGTCATTTCTACCAGGTGATAACCGGGCTCTTATTAAGTTTAAATTTAGTCCTCCAAACACACATGTAATTTTTCCACCTTTAAATGATTGGGAAGTTATTATTTTATCACCTCCGCCGAAAAAAGCCATGTCATCAATAACATCCTGGTCATCGCTGGTTGTCCCTCTGCAGTGACGTGAAGGTTTTGAACGGCTCCCTCTGATCAGGATTCCTATACCGGCAATAATAAAAATAGTTGGCCAAAATACTTCTCTGAAATTAAAGGGTAAATAAAATACATGGGGAAGCATAAACATAGCACCAATCAGGAAGATAAAAACCCCTGGCATTTTATTGTCACTGGAAATTATGTGGGTTAATCCAACTAAAACCAGTATCATTGGCCAGTGCCAGAACATTTCTTTCCACCGTTGATACATTTCATATGGAATCAAATC
Source organism: Bacteroidales bacterium (assembly GCA_050303935.1). Lineage (GTDB taxonomy): Bacteria > Bacteroidota > Bacteroidia > Bacteroidales > JBNLCS01 > JBNLCS01. Next base: position 1,837 of record JBNLCS010000957.1, on the reverse strand, counting down.
AAGGTTTCCAACTAATAAGAACCCTCCCAAAATAAGAAAAATAGCACCCAGCAACAATCTTTTATCGTTCGATCCTTTTTGCATAATATTTTTTTTTAAATCAGTTGTAAATGTAAAAGTTAAATCAATTCTAAAAAATATTTAATCGGTAAAAAGATGAATTACATCGGTAAATTTTAATACGATAAATTGTAAAATAATATGTTAAATGGTAGTGAAAACACTAATATAATTCATTGAATATTAATATTTTCAACAAAATTTGTTAATTTCAAACCTTTGTTTGATATAATTTTTGTATATAGCACAAAAAATAGCCATCTGTGCTATTATATTATAAAGTTTAAATGGTACTAAAAAAAATATATGAATTTTTGGCAGTGGTCCTGTTATTGGTTAACGTATCTACCAATGCGCAAAATTATATATTAAACGGGGAAATGACGGCTTCAGGATCTGGTAGAAGAGTGACACCTGATGACTGGATTGCATGTAGTGATGCCAGTACCCCTGATACATATTATAATTTGCCCGAAGTACCTGATCTGATGTCGTTGGATAATAGCCAGTTTATCCGGTTACGGGTAAGAGGGGAAGATTACATAGGTGACCATCCAAAGAGAAGCTATGAAGGCTTGTATACCCAACTAATTAAACCATTGGAGAAAGGATTTTGCTATACGTTATCCCTTGAAATGGCTTTTGCATATACTGATAGATCAAGCCTTCCGGGTATTTTTGAACTTTGGGCCAGCAATGAAGCTTGTGTTGAAGAGAAACAAATTTTCAGGAGCCCAATAATAGATAATGAAGAGTTTATACAGTTCAATTTTAGTTTTCAGGTTACTGAAGATAATTACGATTATATTTTTATTAGACCAAATTGTGATACAGTGGCATTTAATACGGTTTTGTATAGCACCATTGTCCTGGTCGACAATATTTTTATTCAAAAAAAAGGCCCGATTAACCAGTTAAACTATGACACGGTTTTTTATACCTCTGATCCGCCTTTACAATTGCATGCCAGTCCGGGGGCCCTGTACACCTGGTCCAATAATGAAGTTGTAAGTAATAGTAAAATACGTAATCCATTTTTATTTGAATATGTAAAGGATATAGAAGTATTGGTTGAAGATTACTACAATTGCCCAATTACCGAGAAGTTTCATTTTATATTGGATTGTGATTCGGTTTATGAACATACTGTTAGATATGAAAATGATGTTTATTTTAAAATTGATGAAGAAGTAAGGTTACGTACGGTTACTTATAGCGATAGTGTTATATGGGAGCCTGCTGAATATATTGATGACCCCACTTCAATATGGCCTTTGTTCACGGGTTATGGTGACAATTTTCAGGAAAATATATTATTTAATGTAGAAATGCAAGATCAGTTGGGATGTCCCTATTATGAAAATATTAATTTAATAAGAAATTGTGATACTATTTATCCGGATAGCAATTCGATTGTACGGGTTGATACGATATTTCAAGATATCCCGAATATTCAGTTAAATATTGATGGCGAACCTTTAAGTAATTGGCAACCACCTGAGGGGTTGGATTGCTTTGATTGTCCGAATCCGTTTGCTTCCCCGTTGAACAGCCAGATATATTCAATAAATGTAAATGGTAAATACAATTGCCCGCATTTGGAAATATTCAAAATATTTGTTGAAATCAAAATTCCAAATGTCATTACCCCGGAACCAAATGTAGATGGTTTTAATGATAGGTTCGTGATTGTAGGTTTACCTGAAAATTCAAAAATTCAAATATTTGATAAATCCGGAAATACAGTATTTGAGCATGATGATTACCATGGAAACTG
>JBNLCS010000956.1:0-4278 GCA_050303935.1 Bacteroidales bacterium | reverse complement strand
AGGCATATTCCATACACCTATGAAGAATTGCCTCTTCCAAAAACAGATAATCACATGGTTGCTATTTTCATGAAAGGTGGTACCCCGGTGATATTAGATGGCACCATTAGATATTTAACATATGAATATCCACCTTACTTGTTGCAAGATAAAGAAATATTGGTTAGTTATGGTGAAAATAACTTTAAAATATTTAAAGTGCCCATTGTTGAAGCGGAAAAGAATATGATGAACTCTCATTACAATATTGAAATTAGAACAGATTCAATTATTGGAAATGGGGTTACATCATATAAAGGATATAACAGATCTGAAATTAATTATTCTTTGGGTGGGGTAAAAGAGAAAGACATTAAAAAATCATTGCGTAAAATAGTAAATGTTGGAAGTAATAAACTTGAAATTACAAATTTTAATTTAGATATTCCAGAGAAAGAACCAACACCGGTTACCATAGAATACAACTTTAATGTACCCGGTTATGTACGCGAAATTGAAAATAAAATTTATATAAACCTTAACATTGATAAGTCCTATGGTGATTATAAACTGGATACCGCAGTTACCGATGTACCATTTGAAAATGACTTTTACTTTGTTGAAAATTATACAACCACACTGGATATCCCAGTGGGATACAACGTGGAATTTCTTCCTGGAAACAAGCAATTTGAAGATGAGAGGTTTGGCTTTGAAATTAATTATGAAAGGGATGGTGAAAGAATTGTTCAGCATAAAAAAATATATCTTAAGTTTCTTGTTTTAAATAAAAATGAGTTTGAGATATGGAATGAAATGATAGCTGCTCTCGTTGAATCTTACAGGGAAGTGGTTGTGCTGGAAAAACTGTAATCGATTTATTTAAAAATATAATAGTACGTATTATGCTAAAGATAAACTTCGTCCTGATAATGGTTTTAATGATAGATGTTTACACGAAAGCCGTGGCCATTTCCGGGAATTACAATTGGGAAGAGTTTCCTGCTTTAACGGAAATAAGCGAAGAAGAAGCCAAAGAAAATGTGATAGGGTTATACCAGTTTGAAAGGGACGAGTTTTATCAGGATAATTTTGGTAATTTATTGATGTACAATATATTCCATAAAAAAGTAAAAATTACTGATGATGAATATATCAACTCTTTCAACAAGATATATATTTCCATGTCTGATGTTATTGAAATTGTAGAGGTAAAGGCGAGATCCATAAATCCTGATGGTACAGTTGTTAATTTTAACAAAGAAAATATTAAGGAAATTAATGATGAGGAAGGCTCAGAAGGATATAAGATATTCGCCATTGAGGGTATCCAGCAAGGGGCTGATGTTGAGTTCTTTTATGTTAGGAAAATGCATTACAATTTTCTGGGAAGGTCTTATCTTCAAAATAAATTTCCGGTAAAAAAAGTCAGGTATGAATTGATATGTCCCGAAAATTATCTTTTTGAATTTAAGGTTTACAACCATGATAGTACAATGAATGTCATTAAAGAAGATGAAACGAGCAGGTATTTTATTGAATTAAACGATATAAAGGGACTAAATATCCCACGATATGCGTATTACAACCCTTTGAGAATACGTATTGAATACAGGCTGGAAAAAGATACAAAAGGCGGGATTACAGCAAACTATACATGGGACGAAGCAGCAAGGCGGGTATTTAATATGACCTATGAACTTTCGAAAAAAGAAATCAAATCGTTAACAAAATTTATAAGAAAAGAATTACCGCCAGTTTCAGGAAGCGATAAAGAAAAAGTACTCATAATAGAAGATTACCTGAAAAAAAACATCAATGTTCAGCAGTATGGCCCTTCTCAGTTTACTGACCTGGATTATGTAATAAAACAAAAAATTACAAATGAAAGGGGCATGACCAAACTATTGGCAAATATTTTTGAACATTACAATATTGAACATGAAGTGCTGCTGACAGTTGAAAGGGACAATGTTAAGTTTGACCCTGATTTTCAAACATGGAATTATCTTCAGGATTACCTGATTTACATTAAAGGGCCAGATCTTTACCTTTCTCCGGCAAACCCGGAATTTCGACTTGGCTTGGTGCCTGCATTGTTAACTGCCACCCATGGCCTTTTTATTGAACCGGTTAAAATGCTTTCTTACGAGTCTGCCCTGGGAAAAGTAAAATATATTCCCCCTTTAAGCTATAATAGGAATTTTGATAACATGCTAATTGACATAGAAATTGATGAGATAACAGACAAGGCGTTGGTGGGAATTGAAATGAGCATGAATGGTTTATCAGGTGGTTATGTTGATGAAATTTATAAACTGGTGGAAGAAAATAAAAAAGAGGAGTTTTTAAAAGGCATAATGAATAATGCCATTGAACAAGGAAATTTAATAAAGATTGAACATCGTGAAAAAAGTGAACTAACAGTTGATGATACAATTGAAGGACCTCGGTTTACAATTTATGCGGAATACGGGTCAGCTTCACTACTTGAAAGGGCGGGGAACAATTATATTTTAAATATTGGCGTAACGATAGGCGAGCAAGTTGAAATGTACCAGGAGGATGAGAGGGTGCATGATGTGGAAAATAATTATAATCGTTGGTATTATCGTCAGATAAATGTTAAAGTGCCTGAAGGATATGAAATTAAAAATCCGGAGGCCTCAAACATGAATATAGTATTTAAGGAAGAAGGTAGGAAGGTGCACGGTTTTGAATCTGCTTTTAAAATAAACGGAGATGTGTATACGGTTATAATTGATGAATATTATAAGAAAATTTTTACAGATAAAAGTTTATTTGAGGAATTTAAAAGCGTAGTTAATGCTGCGGCCGATTTTAATAAAGTTTCATTAATACTTGAAAAGAAATGAAAAAGATAATCATACTTAGTAGTATTTTGTTGAATATATTATTCGTACATGCCCAGGATGATAATTCAACACTTTGGAGAATAACAGGCGATGGTATAGAAAAACCATCCTATATTTTCGGGACCATACATTTGATATGTCCGGATGATTTTTATTTAAGTGATGAGCTAAAAGCCGCCTTTGATAGCTGTGAGCAAGCGATTTTTGAAATTGATATGGATGATTTCGCTTTGATGACCAAAATGCAAAAGTTAATGCTGATGCCTGGAGCAGAAACGGTTCATGACTATTTAACAGATACCGATTATGATATTTTAGACAAATACCTAAAAGAAAATATGGGAATGGGATTGCAAATGATGGGCAAGTTTAAACCTTTCGCACTAATGTCAATGATGTTAATGAACATGACCCCTTGTCAACCATTGACATACGAGACTGAATTGATGAAGTTAAATAAAAATCAACCTAAGGAGATCCTTGGATTGGAAACCCCTGAATTTCAAATAGGTATTTTTGATTCAATCCCCTACAAATACCAGTTTGATATGCTCATTGAAATGATTGAACAAAAAGATGAAGTAAAGGAGATGTTTGATACCATGATTGATCTATATAAGAAACAGGATTTAGAGAAGTTATTGGAATTTATCTTTAAAAGTGAATGGAATTATGAAGATTTCAACGATCTATTAATTAATAAGAGGAATATAAGCTGGATTCCGGTAATTGAAGGTTATGTATCCTCTAAACCATCATTTATAGCTGTGGGTGCTGGGCACTTGCCAGGTAATAGTGGGGTTTTAAATTTGTTGAAAGAAAAAGGATACAAAGTAGAAGCAATAAAACAGGGCACCCAATAATATATGTGTGCCCTGTAATTAACCTAACCTTAAATAACTAAAACCTTAAATTATGAGAAAAACTTTTAACTTTTTTTACCTTCTTTTTCTTTTTTCTCTTTCATATCCATTGCTTTTTCCATCATCTCCGGCATTTTTTCAAACAGTGTTGAAAGTCCGCCTTTTTGGGTCGATGAGATAAACTTAATATCGTTTCCATCTGCTACCAGGAAACCAACAGGTGACACACCTACTGCTGCACCTGCACCACCTCCTGTTCCCTGGGTTTTGTTTTTAGGGTGTTCGCCGTTTCCACCTCCACTGCCGAAACCAACGCCTACTTTTATTACTGGTTTGCATTTGTATTTACCTAGTTCAAACTCTTCACCAATAACGGTTTGGGTATTGGCCATACTTTTTACTTTATCAGAAACCTGATTTAACATGTCTTGAAAATTAACTTCCATAACGATTATTTTTTAATGATTAAATATTTATTTTTTAGATAGAAACGCAAGGCATACCATGCTATAAAAAACACTTGTCCGTTTGCCTTAAGATCTATACTGTTCCTGTTTTCA
>JBNLCS010000955.1:0-4343 GCA_050303935.1 Bacteroidales bacterium | reverse complement strand
GACGCTCTTCCGATCTTATAGATATTAACCGGTTAATGCTTTTCTCGGTACGTTCAAGGTATGTCCTATTTATAGTTTTATCTTCAAGTCCGCCATCAAGTAAAGTTAATATATAACCCTGTATATTAAATATGGGGGTTTTAAGCTCATGCATAACATTTCCAAGAAACTCCTTTCTATATTCTTCTGTTTGTTTAAGTTCTGCAATTTCATTTTTTCTTTTTTGAGCCCAATTAATAACATCTGATTTAACCTCTGAAAATATGTCCTTATTATAGTAAAACTGCCTTACATTCTTTTGCGGCATGTTTACATTATATATTGTTTTATAAATAGGACTTAGCCTGTTTATAATAAGTTTTATCTGCAAACGGTTAACTACGAAATAGATTATAACGAAAACGATTAAAATATTTAATAAATAATAGGCCCAATATATACCAGAAAAAAAGAAAGAAATGGTAAATAATGCAACTGTTGTAAGCAAACTACTTAATAATGCTATTATTGTAGAAATTTGCTTAGGTGTTATATTTTTCATACGTTTAATATTATAGTAAGTACTTCATTTTTAACCATCTCCTTTTTTAGAGAGATTAAGTTTCATCAGTTAATTATTTTAATGTTAAAGGTTTGATGTTGCTTCGGTTCGTATAAAATCCCTCTATCAGGGTTTCACTCGATAAAATTTAATTAAACATCTGTATTACAATAAAAAAATATTTAGCATTTGTACTATTTGATCGTGGAACATCCATGTTTTGTTCATGTCTTTGTTGTGAAAGTCAGTACATGGATGTTTCATTTTTAATAAATTATTACACGAAATTAAAAAACCCTTACCAATTGATAGTAAGGGTTTTGTTATTTTTTCATTAACTTTATTTTAACCAGTAAGCGTGACGTTAACTTAATTTAAACTATTTATTGAGTTGTGATGTAACAATTTTATGAATGTACTTACCAATAATATCAAATTCAATGTTCACTTTAGTCCCTTTTTTTATATTCTTGAAATTCGTATTCTCAAAGGTATACGGGATAATGGCTACCTGAAATGAATTATCTTTGGAATTCACCACGGTCAAACTCACACCATTAACAGTTACTGACCCTTTTTCAACTGTGGTATATTCTTCTTTTAACGGGTTGTATTCAAAGGTAAAATACCAACTTCCTTCTTCCTCAGTAACATTAGTACAAATAGCAGTTTGGTCTACATGCCCCTGAACAATATGCCCGTCAATTCTACCATTCATTAACATAGATCGCTCTAAATTTACCAAGCCTCCAACTTTCAATACACCAAGGTTTGATTTCAACAGGGTTTCTTTTATGGCTGTTACCGTATATTTACCTTCTTTAATATCTACTACAGTCAGGCAAACCCCATTATGTGAAATACTCTGGTCTATTTTTAACTCATTCACAAACGAACATGACAGAGTAATATTCAGATTATCCTGATCTTTAATCAAGTCAACTACTTTAGCAGCCTCTTCAACAATTCCTGAAAACATATGTATAAAATATTAATTATTATTCTTTAATTTCCAATGTTGATATGATTGCCTCCACCTGACGAAGTAAATTACGTTTGTCCTTTTGCGGGGCAAAAATATATCCTTCAGCGGTAACAATTCTATCGTAAACGGTATCTACCGTGGAATGACTAATAAAAGGCCCTCCCATGAACCCTTTCTCAAGTTTCCATAAACCCCTTAATTCGGAAATATACAAACCATTATCTTTATAATAATTTTTTGAATATACAGGTATCAAGTCTTCCGTGGTCATATAGGAACCCTCAGAAACACCATGGACATATTTTCTTAAAAATTCATTTCGTTTGGCAATCAGGTTGTCTTTCTCAAAATCACTTTCATCAAAATATGGATAATAATATACTAAAATACCCTGGTCAATACCCGATTCCGTTCTTGATATCCATACAAACGAATTGGTATCAACATTCATTGTATATCCATGGGGAACTGATAAAGTCAATTTATGATTTTTCCTCAAAGCATTCCTGATTTCGATACTTTCTGCTGATTTATAGGATTTAATAAGCCTATTTTTTTCTGTTTCAAGAATTTTAGATATAATGTTATATTTATTTTTCAGGAATATTTCAAGTAATTCTTCTTCGTTTGATGCATTAACATACAAAACTAATTGATTACCAGCCCATTTATCTGTTTCAAAAGTTACAGAAGGTTTTTGTATTTTTGGAGAAATATTTATATAAAAAATATTACGTTGTCCTTTAAACAGTTTTTGAAAGCCTTCTGGCGGTATTGGTATAAGTGAAAATAAAGGCTCAGGTTGAGGCAAAGCTATTTGTGACTGGGCCAATATGTATCTTAGTGAGTCTCCAATATACGAGTCCCATAATTCGTTTTCAATTACAACGATAAGTTCGCCAGCCTTTCCAGAACTGTTAACCAAGAACCTTTTATTTCCCGCATCCCTACATCCTACCAGAATAGCGGCAATCGCAAGTATATTTATTATTTTTTTCATCTGTTTATTTTTTTTAATTTTTTAATGGTCAGCCCCCTTGCCATATTACTTTGTAATGTGGGCAGATAGAACCGCATGATTAAAACAATAATTATCCCCGAAAAGTCGGGGCAGGCTGTGTATGTTTAATAATTATTTTTATCATGCTTGTTTCATTTTACTAATATTTTATACGTTTAAAACATTGACTACTTTTAAGATGAAAAAATTAAAACCCTTCCATAAATTTTTACCAATTAATTTTTAATTTCTGACCTGGTTTTATATTATGTTTATCAATATTATTGTTTATCAATATTATGTCATCAATTGACTTCAGATTAAACTTTTCTGCAATGCTCCATATCGTATCCCCTTTTTGCACGGTATAAACAACATAACTTTCTTCAGATTCTGCATGATCAGTTTTCATATATAAATGAACTTTATTATCAGGCACCCAAATATTTAATTTTTGGCCCGGATGAATATTGTTATCATCCAAATTGTTCCATTTTTTTATATCTTCAATAGTACAACGGTAATTGAGCGCAATTTTATGAAAAAATTCCCCTTTCTCTACCACATGAACAACTTTTGTTTTATCCAGTGTATCGCCACTTGATTCCAGTTGTTTCCAATAATCTTTCCCCTCAATTTGTATGCCATATATTTCCTTTTCTTTTTTAATAAAAGTTAATACTTTATCGGCAGGCAAAATAAGAGTATGATATTTATCAGATGCAGGAATTATTTCAGTTTTATAAATTGGATTCAATGTTTCTAAAATTTCTTTATTGATTTCTAACTCGTTGGCAAGAATCTGGAAGCTGGTCATTTTTCTAATTTTTAGTGTGTCCAGTTTGAAATAATCGTAAGGTTGTTTTTTAATTACAATGTCATGTTCACCTGCAAAATTCATAACATAAACAGATGCAATAAAAGCAGGGACATAATTTCTTGTTTGTTTAGAAAGGTATGGTTGCAGGTCCCAGAAATTGGTTTTACCTCCAGATCTTTGGATAGCATCACGTACTTCACCCGGTCCACCGTTAAAGCTGGCTATGGCTAGTTGCCAATCATTAAAAATATTAAATAAGTAATCAAAATACCTGCATGCAGCTTCGGTTGATTTATAGGGGTCCCTTCTTTCGTCAATGTAAGAAGTGATTTCAAGATCGAACATCTTACTGGTGTTGTATAAAAACTGCCATAAACCAACTGCCCCCGATGGGGAAACGGCTAACGGGTTAAGGCTGGATTCAACTACTGCTAAATGTTCCAACTCCAATGGCAAGTTGTATTTATCCAGCCATTCCTCAAAAATAGGAAAATATATTTCTGATTTTCCCAAAATGTTTTCGAATTCTTTCTTTCGGCGTATTGTATATATTTCAATAAACCGTTTGACCTGTTCATTGTATTCAAGCTTTATAGGGGTTTGTTTATCCAGTTCTTGTATCCGTAATGCGTATATTTCCTCTTGGTCCAGATCTTTAAAAAATTCCTTTTTTTGTTGCTCATGTTTTATCTCTCCTGTATCTTCCTTCTTCCCTGACAAAGTGTCCTTTTTATTATTCCTGAGGTCTTCAAAAAAGAATTGTATTTTCTTTTCAAAGCCATCAGCAATAGTGTCGGATGAATACAGGAAAGCATGATTACAGGCAAAAGAAAATAAAATCAGGATACTATATCGTGAAAATGAGATCATTATTTATCGTTTTCTTCAGCTTTCATTTTAAGTTCAATATTACATCATTTATGATTTTTGCACAAATTGAAAATTAAGGTTTCCAGAAAAGTTTTCAACGTAGAACAATAAAAAAGGCTGTTTTTAA
>JBNLCS010000954.1:0-1991 GCA_050303935.1 Bacteroidales bacterium | reverse complement strand
CAATGGGCTTATCGCGAACAACCCTGTTGAGATAGTTATAAACAATGGAGTATGCCAGTCCTGCGATGAGGTTATCCTTGGATGTCCCTTTTTGCTGATGGCTGTTCAGGTCGCTCTCCATAAATACGGTACAACGTTCCCCCAGCTTTGCAGGTTCTTTTGCTGTTAAACCCAGTTCACCAAATTCTTCTTTTATTTTCACGCCCAGTTTATCAGCTTGTTCCTCCAGAAAAGACCCTGTCCCGGCAGCACAAACTTTGTTCATCTCAAAATCTACAATCACGCCATTTGATATCCCAATATACTTTGAGTCCTGTCCACCAATTTCAAAAATGGTGTCAACCGTTGGGTCGTGTGCAATGGCGGCAGTGGCCTGGCAAGTAATTTCATTTTGAATGGAATCGGCCCCCACAAAGTCACCAGTTAAATACCTGCCTGAACCGGTAGTTCCCACAGCAACTATTTTTATTTTATGCCCTATTTCTTCCCCAACCTCGGCCAGGCCTTTCTTTATGGCCTCAAGGGGTTTACTTGCCGTTGGCAGGTATCTTCTGGCCAGAATATTATTTCTTTTATCAATAATGGCAATGTTTGTGCTAAGCGATCCCACATCTATTCCCAGAAATGCTTCTACGTTTTCCTTATTATGCAGGGGATAAACTTCTTTATTAATAACATGGTCCCTATGGAACAGTTTTTCCAGCACATGTCCGCTTTTATATCCAGTTTGCAGGTGGTTTTCAAGTTTTTCCAGCGATAATTTTCTTTGTAGCATGTTGCCTTTTTCAAGACAATAAAGTACAGCCCCGATGGCGCCCATACTTGCAAAATATTCCGGGACGACTAGTTCACCTTTTTTCAAATTATAGATCTCTGTAAAAGCCCTTACCATACCTGCATTTGCTGCAACACCGCCCTGAAAAAGTATAGGCTTTTGCAAATCTTTGCCCTTGCCCAGAGTGCTTTTAAAGTTCCGGGCTACGGCAAAGCATAAACCGGCTATTATATCATATACGGGCGTGGCTACCTGCTGCAGGTGGATCATATCGCTTTTTGCAAAAACGGAACATCGTCCGGCAATACGTGGAGGTTCTTTCGATTTTAAAGCAAGGGCGCCAAATTCATCCTCAATGGAAACACCGATTCTTTTAGCTTGTTGATCAAGAAATGACCCGGTTCCGGCAGCACATAGGTTATTCATACTGAAATCAGATAATTTCAGGCCATCTTTTATTTTGTTTTCTTCCAAAAATATTAGTTTGGAATCCTCCCCGCCCATTTCAATAATCGTACGTGCCTGCGGAAAAAGTTTCATTGCCGAAGTTGACTGGGCAACAATTTCATTAACAGCGATCCCATTCAATAACTCTGCAGCAAGTTTACTGCCAGTTCCTGTGAATGCAATAGTACCGCAGAGGTTTGTTTCTTTCTTGATGATGTTTTTCAGCCTGTTGGATAAAACCTTAAATGGTTTACCATGACTGTAGTCGTAATAAGATTCCAGTATATCCCCATTTTCATCAAGTATTACTGTGTTTACCGATATTGAGCCAATATCTGTTCCCAGGTATTTCATAGTTGGTATTGGTTTAGTTACAAAGTAAAAATAGGCTAAAAAATTTCTGTTGTCAACACCCTGAAATAAATTAGAACCTCTATAAATAAGTATGGGCTGCTGAAAATCCTGCGCTTCCCTTTTCTCATTGCATTTTTCATTCTTATAACGAAAATTTATGAATTATAAAGGCTGGTTATAAGGAAAATTTTGTAACTTAATTGTAAATGCCAAAACCTTGATATATGCGATTTGCTGTTCTTTTTTGTACGTTAGTTATTACGACGGGCTTATTTGCACAAAAGATATATGTAACCGATATTCGTTTCACAACATTTGAATCAACGGAGAATGAGACCCTAAATAACAACATTAAAAACTGGTTTACCAATCCTGTATTTGCTTCTGCATTATTTGATTCGATCCAATATAAATT
>JBNLCS010000953.1:0-5514 GCA_050303935.1 Bacteroidales bacterium | reverse complement strand
ATCAGTTGTTCCATCTGTAAAATCCCAATAATAATTAAGGTCTCCACCCTTTGATAAATTTCCGAAGTCAATCGTAGAAGGTGAACACCCTTCAATTGCAGTAACATTATCTATTACTGCCACAACTTCCGGTTTAATAGTTATGGGCCTTGACAAATTATCTGAGCAACCATAATTTGAAGCTTTTAATTTTATGCTTTGAGAGATATCCCCAGAAACATTCGTGTTATTAAATGTTTTATAAAAAACATCATGATTTAAAACTATACTGTCAACAATGTTATCACCATCAAAGTCCCAGTAAAGGGAGTCGCCCATTGTATTGGAAGGATCTATTTTAACCCGCATAGGGGTACATTCTTTTTCAATCAAATATGAAAATCCTGCATTTACAATATTATGTACATCAATTGTATCATATGAAATATCGGAACAATATGGTGATTCTATTCTTAACGAGATTATGTAACTTGAATCATGATCTGTTGTATTCCGGTAAAGGTGACCAGGGTTTCTAACCACAGTTGAATTACCATCTCCAAACTCCCATAAATAGCTAAAATCATGTCCATAAGATAAGTCCGTGAAATCAACCCAAACGGAATCACATACATCATCCTGGGTCATGGAGAAAGCAGAAGTAATTTGTGGGAAAATGGTTATTTTTTTAAACGAAGTATCACTACATCCCTCTGTGTTTGAACCTATCAACAACAAAGTATCAATCCTTACTATTGTATCAATATTAATGTAAGTATGTTGTAAAAGGTTAAATGAAACAAAATTTGTATCATTCCCATCCCCAAAATTCAGATAATAATTATCAACCTGCGTAGAACTATTATAAACACTGATGTCAAATGGTGAACACCTTGTTATTGTATCAGCGCCAAAATTAACATGAATATATGGATGTACTACGATATCAAATGAGTCCTCCTCGGTACAATTGTATGGATATGGAGAAATAGCTTTGAACCTGACTCGATATGTTGTATCATCTTTGGTAAAATTTTCATACGTATGTACCGGGATAGAGTCCGCGGAACTAGCACCATCTCCAAATTCCCATTCCCACCTGTCTGTATGTCCGGCAGAAAAATTATCAAATTCAACCGTTAAGGGATGGCAACCGATATAATCCGCAGGATCCATCACATCAGCATCACCTGTAATACCCGGGTATACGGTCACCGTATCAACAAATGCACTATTACAACCAAATATGTTGCTAACTGCAAAATTAATAATGTAATCTTGTGCAGTATCACCATTATTTGCATACATATGACTTACAGTGTCAAATGAAGGTGTTACATAAAAGGGTGAACCATCTCCCCAATCAAGCAAGTGATAGGTTGTTTGGTCAGATGCATTTGTTACATTTATTTCCAGTGGGGAACATCCCCTGTCAACATCCAGTGAAAAATAAGCATATGGTGACTCAGGAAGAAACAGGGTAACATACATAATGGTATCATCAAAACATGGCCTGGTTACTTTTACAGAGTAGGTAAATAATCCTTTAGGAGGATATGCCATTGGGGTTGCTGCAGATGGATCATCCACATATTCAGAAGGTGACCATACATATCGTATTCCTCCTGAAGCATATAACCTGACTGAATCAACACCACAAGCCTGAAAAACATTTCCCTGTCCTCCTACCCCAACTTCACTTTCCAATTCATTATAATCTGAAAAATAACCATAAATACAACCACCACCTGATGATACCCCGTTTATCACACCAAGGTGGAAAACATTGTAGGTATTATAGATAGTCGTAACCTGACTAGGCGGAACATTTGTTTCAAAAAAAGTATTTACAGTTGCATTGTTCTTTAATACATGCCATCCTGATCCAGGCACTTGTTCAAAGTACGATGAGGGAATATGGTATACATTTGATCCATTATCCATAAAAACACTGTCAATGGCATTTGATTTTACCATTAAGTTTAAATAGAAAGGTTGATTTTTGGACCTCACAAAACTTACGGATAATGAACCGGAACAACCTTCAATTGAAGGTAAAACAGCTCCCCCAAGCTCAGTACCGAAACCGGAAATATGATATACATATACAGGATAATTACTTGATATGCTAACAAAATTTTCTGAAGTAGGAATATTTATTGGATATTGCCCCCCTTCATTAAGGTTATGATTTGTTGTACTTCCATCAGGCCACGTAACTGTAAATGTGGTACCATCCCGTGTAGCCAAAACATATGCTTTCTCAGTATTGGTAGCAGACTGGTCAGATACTTCGCCCCTCATAACTATATATTCGCTACCAACAACTTTTTTATTTTTAACATTATACAGAGGTATCAACTGGTCACCAATATAGTCATACCCTCCTTTTTCAACAGAATCATCTCCTGTAGTAACAGCAATTGGTTTATCAGAAACTATGTGGGTACCTGCAAGTCTGTCGGCAGGATCTCTACTAGGTTCACTTTCCCCATCTAAATCAGGAACTACCATAAAGGTTTCCCCTTTGTCTAACGTAATTGTACGAGGAACCCCGGCTGTAAATCCAACCGCATCTTTTGTAGTTGTAATGGTTATATCCGTATTATCCTCTGTAGCTACAATATTTATTTGACTAAATGCAACATCCCGGTGGTTTGTATTATCATCATAGTCGTGGTTCCACCAATATGTTTGAAAAGGAACATAAAATTCATCGCCAAGGCCATTGCTTCCCTTTAATGAAAAAATATCCGGATTATTTCTTAGCCGGTGTAATTCATAATATACCTTAATTAATTGATCAGATCTTATTAAAATTGCAGAATTTTCAACAGCATTGAAATTATTTGTTGTTAGATTCAGAATTTCAGTCTGTGTAAGCGAAATATTTTGAGTTTTATTTACAGACGGGTCAATAGTAATATTTTTAGTTGCAACTAAAGAATTATTGGGAAATTCTATACTAACATTTGTTAATTCATAATCATCAATAGCAGTAATTGTAATATCAACAGTAAGTGGTGAATTATGCTGGGTTGTTGCATAGGGTGTAGCAAACCAAAATATTGTATCGGTTTGACCATATGACAGAAGGCCCCAACATAGGATCGTATTTAGTATTAATATCTTTTTAAACATATTTAAATATTCTGATCAGATATAAAAAAAATATGCAATTGTATTTACGAGATTTTTTGTAATTTGTTTTAAACCATTTAAGATCAATTAATAAATATTGATTAAAAGCAACAAATATACTACAGATTCGTATCAAATTAAAAGTCGAATGAGATGAAAAGATTAACATTTACCATTTATTTAATCATATTTTTAATATTTGTTAGCAATCTTTTTGCACAGGGAACCGTTCTTTTTGCTGAAGATTTTGAAAATGATACGATTCCTGATGATTGGAATGAAAAATACGTTTCCGGTTCAGTAAAATGGCAATACAGAGATGGGGGGTATTCAACGTATTCACCGGATACAATCGTTCTTTTCAGAAGGCCTCCGGGCGCCCAAAGCGGTGATTTCAATGCGATGTTTCAGCACCAAACAACATTAGGATATTCGACAAAGTTAATCACCCCCCAACTTACAAACCTTGAATTTGCTGTTAAACCGGAATTACGTTTTTGGCATGCCCAGGATGAATGGTACCATGGGGCATTTTATTCAAATGACGAATTACGGGTATATTATAAGAATGGTGTTGACAGTGCCTGGATTATGCTTGAAGAATATACGGAACCTGTGTCAAGTTGGACAGAAAGGGTTTTATTACTACCAGACAGCACTTTAACAGGTGATTATTACGTGGCATTTGAAGGAAAAGCTGACTGGGGCTTTGGCACTTGTATTGACAACATCCAGATAGTTGAAACCGGTGTAGCACAACGTTATGTTGACACAATATATCTGGAACAACCTGTTACCCTTCCAGTATCAACAGGTTTAGGTAATTATCAGGTTTTTAAGTTGACAATAGTAGTTAAAGGAAATGAAAATGAATTGGTACTAAATTCAATAAATTTAAATTCTTTAAACACCAATGATGATGATATTCAAAACAATGGGGTTAAAATATTTTACACAAATGAATCAAAGTATTCAACGAAAATACCAATAACATCAGGCACAAGCTTTTCCAGTGGTTCAGCGAATATAACAGGCATTAATTATACCCTCGAAACTGGTTTGAACTATTTCTGGATTACCTATGATATTGACGCAAATGGAACTCATGGTAATATTATTGACGGAAAAATACCGGTTAATGGTATAGATATCAGTGGATCAACATATCCATCCGTTGAATTGTCACCATCTGGAAGCAGAACTATTTACGAATCGGTTTTTTATGATGATTTTGAAACTGATAAAGGTTGGGCCCTAATTCCTGAATTTGAAATTGATTCACCAGATTCATTGGGGGGACGTGTAAACATTCAAGATCCGGATGTAGCCCTGAGCGGCACTAAGGTACTGGGAACAGATCTCACAGGTACCGGAACATTCCATGGAGATTACGAAAAAAGCCTCGGAAAAAATGAATATACAGCAACGAGCCCTGTAATGGACATGACTTATTTTAAAGATATTAACATCAGGTTTAAACGTTGGTTGAATATTTATTTTAATGATACGGTATCCATTGAAGTAAGTAATGATAATGGTTCAACCTGGACCAGGGTATGGGAGAATTTATCTTCCATAGCACAAAAAGAATGGAGTACTGAAGAATATAATATTTCATCAATAGCAAACAGAACAGACAATATACAGGTTAGATTTGGACTTGGTGGAACTGATACAACAACAAATGTAACATCCGGATGGAATATTGATGATTTTTCGGTTACCGGTGATTACATTGCAAATGATGTTGGTGTTTTAACCATTACTGAACCTGTTAGCGGTTGTGGACATACCGATTCAGACAATATTACAGTAATAATTAAAAACTATGGACCTACAATAAGTGAAGACACTATTCCCGTTGCTTATTCAATTAATGGAGGATCAACTTTTACAATTGATACTTTATTCGGTACCGTTCCTTTTGGAGGTACCACTTCATTTACCTTTCCAACAAAAGCAGATTTGTCGCAACCAGGTAACTATAACCTGGTATTTAAAACCTTGCTAGCTAATGATGAATTTAGCAGCAATGATGAATTTGACACCGCTATTTATGTTGTACCTGTTATAACTCCTCCTTATGCGCAAGATTTTGAATCAAACAATGGATTTTGGAGAACTGGTGGGAACCGAAATGTTTGGGAATGGGGAATTCCGCAAAATAGTTTTATAAATGAAGCTAATTCAGGCCAACGTATTTGGGTTACAGACTTGAATTCGTATTATCAAGCCAATGACTCAGTATATTTAGAAAGTCCTTGCTTTAATTTATCAAGTGCCGATTATCCTATTTTAGACTGTTACGTTAAATATCAAACTGAAAAAGGTAAAGATGGCGCTGCATTTTATTATTCCATTAATGATGGTGCCTCATGGGAATATGTTGACACT
>JBNLCS010000952.1:0-11626 GCA_050303935.1 Bacteroidales bacterium | reverse complement strand
TATGATTATCAGGGTAAAAAAGTATATCTGGATTATGACAGTGATGGAGATATGGACTATCATTATAATGATACACTTTATATAAACCAATCGAATACAGCCAATGATGTACCTCTGCCCCCGTCCAATTTAACCCATTATATTAACAGCGATACGGTAATCTTTTGCTGGTCACCGGGAAGTGATACAGAAACAAATGCAAGCAAACTAACATATAACATATGGGTGGGTATTACAGGGAACGGTACGCAAATTGTTTCACCTTTGGCAGATTTAACTTCTGGTAAAAGAAAATTATTTAGGGTGGGAAATGCTGGTACCGATACTTGTTATAAACTTATTTTGAAAGATGCTATCACCGCTAAATTATATTGGAGTGTTCAAACAATTGATGGCAACTATCAAGGATCTATATTTCCAGAGAAACAGGAAGTACAATACAGTGTTATCACACCGTATCTTAAAAACCATGAGGTAAGTGGAAATCCTGGCAGGATGTTGAATGGAGCTACTTCACTTTTTGATGCTGATAATGATAATGACCTTGACTTATTAACCTCCGGAAACTTTTTTACTCTTGAAAATGGTTACTTAGAAGGTTTTGGCGGATTATTGAGGTTATATAGTAATGAGAATAATTATGACTTACTGGATGTTAAAAAGGATTTACATTATGATAGCACTTTATTAAAATACCTGGGGTATACAAGTTCGGTGGATGAAATTTTTGATTTTAACAAAGATGGGTTGATTGATTTTATCATATCTGGTAATCAGGAGGTGATGCAAAGTTCTCTTACGCCTGTTAGCAAACCTATTTTGTCGGTTTATCAAAACCTGGGATCACAAAACTTTGAAGAAATTGTACTTGATTCAATATTAGCCAATGATATTGTTACGGGTGATGTTGATAACGATGGTGATGACGATATACTGGTTTGTGGTTTATCAGATTCAAGTCCGGTTACATATTTATATGAGAACAATGAAGGAAGTTTTATACGGCATATCAAATTTGATCATATTGCATATGGAAATGTAGTGTTGGCAGATTATGATAACGATTTTGATTTGGATATTTTGTTAAATGGGTATGATGGCACAGAGAAAAAGGTGTGTTTATATGAAAACAGGGATAGCCTTAATTTTGTTAAAATTGCTGAGAATGATTTTGGTTTAACAAATGGTGATGCAGTTGCATGTGATTTAAATAATGATAAATTTATTGACTTTGTAATAACAGGTGATTTCCAGTTTACAAAAAGAACTTACATTTTAAGGAATAGCGCTAAGGAAAAACTAGTGCCCTTGGCGTACAATCATACAGGTTTACCGGGTATCGGAGGAAATGTGTTTGATGTTAGTTATGCTGCTTTGGCATATACTATTGAAGGTAAATCGAGTATTGACTTTGGTGACTTTGATAATGATGGGTTAATTGACTTGGTGATGGCTGGTAAAGGGGATAAGCGAACTACATTTTTATATAAGAATATGGGTGAGTTTAAATTTGAATCGGTTGATTTTTTCTTTGATCGTGTTGAGGCTACCGGTATCGACATTGGAGATATTGATAACGATGGGGATATTGATTTTTATATACATGGGTATAATGGTACTGTAGAAAACTGTTGTCTTAACAGAGAAATGTACATAAACAATAGAAACCTTGTTTCTTCTATTGATACAGTGAATAATACTGGTTTTGAATATCTTGGCCTTGATATTTTGTTAAAATGGGAAGATATATACAATGGTGACAATTATAATGCCGCTGTAACCTACAATATTATGGTTGGTACCCAACCCGGGTTGGGTGATGTCGTGGCTCCTCTCAGTGATCCGGTAACAGGTTATAGAAGGGTTACAAAAGGAGGGAATGCCTCAAACGGGTCATCCTGGAAACTAATTGGACTTGATCCGGGCAAATATTATTGGCAGGTGCAGGTGATTAATGCGGCATATAAGGGTGGGGTATGGTCACCGGTTGACTCATTTGTTGTATCAACATTAAGTCCGAAAATTTATGCCGGGAATGTTTGCTTTGGGGATACTACCTTTTTTGTGGACTCGACAATATCATCAACTCCGGTAACAGAATGGTTATGGGATTTTGGCGATGGAAATATTTCGGAGTTACAACATCCTGCACATGTATACAGTGCTCCCGGAAAATATTATGTGACCCTTACCGCCTATAATGAAACGGATGCAATGAGTGTGACCGACTCGGTGTTAGTATACAATTTGCCCAATGCAAACTTTACCGTTGAACCGGTTTGCAAAGGAGAGATATCGTTAATGAAAAATATATCGGATGTCAGTAAGGTTCAGGTAACTGAGTGGAAATGGACTTTTAGAAATGGTTTTAATATTTACGGGGACGGAGATGTTGAAATTGAATATTCAGCAAGTGACTATGCCCAGTTGAGGATTGAAACGGTTAAAGGATGTGTTGATACCCATATTGAATGGGTTGAAGTAGCTGACTACCCTGATGACCATTTATCACAGTTTAGCACAAAATTATGTAAAGGTGAAACGGATTCCTATCAAGTACTTGAGTATGATGCGGGTTATAAGTATATATGGTACAAAAATTCCAAACCATTTAAAAATAATCTTGAAGAAATAATTGTGGGGGACAATGCAACATATCATTTTGAAGCTATCAACCCAACTGCCAATTGTAGGTCTGTTTCAAATTCTGTTTCTATGGAAGTTATTGATAGACCAGAAATACCCAGAATATCAGTTAATGGGTTTTCAAACGATACAATTGAGATTTGTCCTGAAAGATCATTAAAATTTAAAATATTGAATTATAATAAAGTATATAAATATGATTTGTTTAAAGATAATTCAGATATTGATGATATTGAAGGTGATCAATTTTCAGAATATATCGGGAGCAAAGATTTATTTGGTGGATCGTTCAGAATAGAAGCATCAGTTGATGACCAATGTGCAGTATCTTCTGATCCAGTATTGGTTAAGGTTCTTGAATCACCTGATGTAACACCTCAAATTATTGTAAATGATGGACCTGATATTTTTATAATGTCATGTAATGTAGAAACCGATTATTATCAATGGTATAAAAATGGTAAGGTAATTCCCGAAGCCACCAAAAACTTTTATATTACAGGATCTGAAATTGCTGATTATACAGTAGAAGTGAGAGAAGAAAATATTCCTTGTCCGGCCCGTTCAAAAACATTGTTAATACCAAACCTCGTAACAGATATTAATTCATTTGAATCACAAAATCAATTTTCGGTTTATCCGAATCCGGCTAGAGAAATGGTAAATATTAAAGTAAATAATGAATTTACAGGTAAAATAAAAGTTTGTTTACAAGACCTTTCCGGGAAAGCATTGATTCAAAAGGAAGTTGAGAAATATGACCAGGAGTTTAACTATACGTTGGAAACAAATTACCTGGCTAAAGGCATATATGTTATCAAGGTTAACATGGCCAATGATAACTTGATGAACATGTTGATGATAAAATAAATATAAACTGGATGTGAAAAATGCTCGAATTCATTGAGCATTTTTCATACCTTTAACAACATATAACAAAAAGTAATATTCAAATGGAACGTTTTTTAAATCTTTATTCAGGTTTTTTTACGAATTGGAAGTGAACCGGGTTTACCATTACATTGAAAGGTAATAAACATTAAAGATAAGTTTCATAAGACCATTGAATTAAAAACTAATATTTATATGAAAAAACCACTGCTCTTGTCTCTTCTACTAACAGGATTTTTCTTTATTTCTTTTTCAGCTACAGAAAATACATTTACAAAAAAGCAAAAAATTATTATTTATGATAAATGTTTTCAACAAATAGTTGCCTACGAAGAATTAATAAATAAGCTTGGAGATGAAATTGATGATATTGAAAAAACCAATGCCAACATAGAGTCTGTTATCGGCATGTTTGTTAACCGGAACACATTGGTTTATAACGATCTTGACCCTGATTATTTGTTAAGTGAGTTTTATGAGGTTGAAACATATGTATCAAACTTATCATTATGGTACCCGGATGGTATTACAATTAATTTGCAAATGGAAAATGCCAGGTCTGGGGAAATTATTAACCATAACCAGGGGATTTATAGTATGGATATTCTTGTAAATAAAAAAATCGACGGTAATTATATAAACCGGAAACAAAATACAAATTCTGAAGACTTATTGTTTAGGGTAGTGTTTTTCCTAGAAAATGGCACAATAGGTGAAACAAAAATAGCTGGTATTAGAAAAGCAGGGGAGGGGGCTACTTCTTTTAACCAAACCAACCTGACCGACGTAAAAAGTGCAGAACTTACCGATGACCAGAAAATTAAAATAAAACAATTAGCTATTACGGTATTGGGAGATTATGTGAATTACATGAATTTGTTGGTTAACCCTGATGAATTGGAAGATGACAAAATATTTTATACAGAAGCACTTAAAAATATAGTTGTACAGAATGATAATAATATTTTTAATGACCTTGAAGAAGAGCCTGGAGATGAATATCTAGGTTTAGGATCTTACATTGAGGAATTGAAAAATCTTTATCCATCCGGAATTAATAATTTTTCGTTAAATATTGATTCTGCTGAATTTAGGAACGTGATCCGTGAAAAAGGGAATAGTTATTATGTATATATTGTTGCCAACAAATTTTTTTCAGGTAAACTAAAAGGTAAAAAATTGTTTCGTTTTCAGGATAAACTGATATTTAAGGTGGTTTTTGAAGGTGAAAATGGCGTTTTTTCCAATTTTAACATTGATAAAATTGATCATGCCGGACTTAACCAAGCGATGATGCAGGGCAAGGAAGTTGAGCAGGATATTGCAAGTTTTACTTTTCTCAGTGAAAGAGAAAGAGAAGGATTATATTTTAATTTAAATGTTTGGGCCGGAAATGGTGGTATAATTGATCAAAACCTTGTTGATCTTACTATCGAAAATAATTTTCATGAATGGAATATTGAAAAAGACGTTACGTATGGATTCGTTGTTGGGGCAACATATATGCTATCGAATAATGTTGGCATTGAAAGTGGTATTGGTTATTGTCATTTGGAAACTAAATATTCAATATCCAGCCTTGATAATACTGTTACCGGGACGGCCTACGGGGATTCATCCATGAATGTTTTTTATGACCCTACCCCATACATTGTTCAAGGGGCCCCCGATGCGGAGTATTATAAGTATATAGAGGCTGATGGATTTGATTCCACTTTAACATTAAATTATATTAATATCCCTTTTTATGGAAACATTGTCTTAGGGAAGCCCGGAAAACTAAGTTTGGATATTAAGGCAGGATTTGAACTTTCTTACATGTATAATGCTACATATTCAGCCAGAGGTAATTGGGAATATTATATTTTCATAAATGATGCAGAAAGACAGGTTTCTCAAATTCCCCTGGAAGATTTTATTAAGGTGAATGAAACAGCCGGGATTGACCAACAAATAATCAACCAGTTCAATTTATATAATAGAACGGTTTATAAAGAGGAAGAACCAGGTTTGGGGAATATATCAAAATTGGATATCAGATATGTGGCACATGTTGGGGCAGAAATACCTCTTGGTTATTTTTTGTTTTTAACACCCGGTTTTACGTTTAAAACAACAATTGGGGATTTATCGGTTCAAAATGGTGATTATCTGGATGTTTTTGGTAAAACCGATACAAATTCCGGTTTAGTTAAAGATTTTCACCGATTGACCCGAAAGCCCATAAAAACAAAACAATTATTGTTTGAAATAGGGTTGAAATATAAATTTTAATGATGGTTATATTTGTTTTAAAATTAACTTTGTTGTGGCTTATTTCGTAGTGTTGAATAAATCATGGATTTAAAACAAAAATCACGATCATGAAAAAAATAAAATACATCGTTTTTGGAATCACAATTATATCATCGGTTTTGATGAAAGCACAGGATAATTCGGAACAGGATGTGGCAGCAATTGATGAAAAGATTGTTATTAGTCCGGATGATATAGAAGAGTTTAAGGTTAGGACAAAACAAAAAGTTGAAGAATTTCAGCAGCATATTATAATTATTGGAAATAAGGAAGAACCCACTGAAATGAGAAACCTTGCAGAAAGGGAAGCCTTAAAATTATTTGTGAAAGGGGCTATTATGGAAATCTCCAGTTTAAAAACGGATGGTACTTCCAGTATTGTTTCGCGGCCCATTGAAAAATACCTGGCTAGGTTAAAAGCTTTACCTTTTACAAAAGTTGTGATTAAATTCTACGATATAGCTTATGTAACTGATTTTGTAAGGGGGCCAGATGGCCGTTACTACTCAACAGCTACAATTATTCAGGAATTCACAGGTTTTAATGGCGATAACCTGGTTTATTCTGATGTAACTGAAAAGGAAATTGAAATAATAATAGATCTGGTGGAAGACAAATTTTTTAATGAGAAAAGATGGAAAATTTTTCTGGGGGATATTAGGGCTACTGAAACCAGGTCAAGCTCATAGATAGTAAATAAATGTTAAGGAAAAGTATTCTTTTAATAGTTCTTTTTACCGGGATTACCTTATTTGGCCAATCCCATAAATTACCTGAGTATTTGCCTGCTAATGCAAGTTTAATGATCAGGGTAAAACAGTTTAATCAATTTGTAAATCGTTTCAACTACACAGAGGACTTTGAAGGCAATCCTGTTGATACCGCATTTTCTAAAAACATGCCAAGGGAAAAATATATTGGTTACCTCTTTAATCAATCGGATAACAGGCTTACAGGAATATCGGTAAATGATGATTATAAAAACAGGGTTAGAAGTTTTATACAGGATGTAATAAACAATACCGAAACAATTTCTATAACTTCTGAAAATATTTTTGTTTTGGCACACTGTAAGGTGAAGTATAAAAATCAAGATGCTGTGCTTGATTTAGTGCTCCGCAGGCGAAAAGTAAACAATGGTTTGGCCTGGGTAATTTATACCTTGCAAAACGATATTTTTGATAAAACCGAAAACCCAACAGACCATTTCATACCTCCAACCAGTAATGAACTTAATTTTACACATTTGAAAAGGGCTTTTAGTGATAATGAAAATATTGAAGATTATTTTGATAGCAATTATCAGGATGTTCTTCTTGTCAAGCTAAAAAATGCAGTAAAAAACAATGAGTTGGAGTTTTTTCATGTCGAAAAAATGAGTTATTTTGTTTTTGATATTGACGGTTGGTTGATGGTTGTTGAAGAGTTCAATCGAAACTTGGAAAACAGTGGCTGGTTAATTAGTGATATTTCGGTTTGGAACAAAAATCCGTCTGATTTTTTTAAGCAAAAATAAATAAGGATAATATGAGTAATGATGTTGCCGGTGAATTGGCTTTGATGTTAAAGGAAGAAGACAGCAACATGAAGGTTGAAAAGTTAAATAAATTTTCTTATATAAACCGGTATACTTCTCCTCCACTTTCATTTGAAGCTGCTGAAAATGCATTAAAAATATCAGCTAAACTAAAAAACAAAACAGAGGAAGCAATATCCAAAATGCATATGGCATTTTCCAAATTTCTTCAGTCAGCGGATTTTCCTATTTTACAGTATCTTACCGAGGCACATAAAATTCTTTCCAAATCTGATAAGATTTTTGATCTTGCCCTGATTCTTAACTATATGGGTAATGTATATGAAAGTTATGGTGAATACCAAAAAGCGTTGCAATTTGCACAAGAATCGCTTCGGCTTGCCACCCAAAATAAGTTAAAGGAAACAGAGGGGGATGCACATGGAACAGTTGGGTTAATATTTTCACGATTAAGTGACTATAAGAGTGCCATTGCAAATTTCCAAAAAAGTTTGAAGATAAGGGAGAAGCTTGGTAACCAGCACGCTATGGCTTCTTCGTTAAATTTAATAGCTCGTAATTATGCGTTGAATGAACAATTTGAAAAATCAGAGGAGTTTTATCAAAAGGCGATTGTGTTAAGAGAGAATATAAATGATACCGGGGCTTTACCATGGTCATATCTTGGGCTGGCCAGTTTATTTGAAAAGCAGGAGAAGTTGGATAAAGCTATTGAATTCTATAAAACAAGTATTCAAATGAATTCTTCTTCGGGAGACAAGAGATGCCGGTTACATTGTTTTTTGGGTTTAGCTGAGATATATTTTAAAAAAGAAGTATTAACAAAAGTCATAGAATATCTTGATCAGGCATTAGAAATTGCTGCTGAATTAAATGCAAAACCTATCCTGTTCGATATCCATCGTTTGTATGCTGAATATTTTGAGAAACAAGGCAATGATAAAGTTGCTTTCGAGCATTTTAAAAAATATCATGAACTTAAAGAAGAAGTGCTTAATACACAAATGCACAATAAACTTAAAAATCAGCAAATTAGTTTTGAGGTAGAGAAAAGTCAGAAAGAAGCTGAAATATATCATTTAAAAAATGTTGAGTTAAAAAAGGCATTTGCTCAGATAGAAAAAAAGAATGAAGAGATATTAGACAGTATTACCTATGCAAAAAATATACAAAATGCTGTAATGCTTCCTGAGACATATTTGCAAAATTCTTTAAATGATTATTTCATTTTATTTATGCCACGCGATATCGTAAGTGGGGATTTTTACTGGTCGCTGGAAACCGAAAAGAAAATATATATAGCAGCAGCCGATTGTACAGGACATGGGGTGCCCGGAGCGTTCATGAGCATGCTGGGAATGACGTTTATCAATGAAATAGTCCAAAATAATCCGCAAACTTCAGCAGGTGAAATTTTGAATATGTTGAGGTCCAGGGTCATAATGTCTCTCCGTCAGAGTGATGATATGACCGGTAGTAAGGATGGAATGGATATTTCTTTTTGTGTACTATATAAATATGAAAACTTGCTAGAATATGCCGGAGCATACAACCCATTGTATATAATTGAAAATGGAGAGTTTTCGGAAATTAAAGCAAACAGGATGCCGATAGGTCATCATCCCCTGATGCACCAAAATTTTACAAATCATTTTGTTGAAATAAGAAAAGGCATGTGCTTCTACATTTTTTCTGATGGTTACCCCGATCAGTTTGGTGGAGAAACTGGTAAGAAGTTTATGAGTAAGAATTTGAAGAAATTGTTAACGGAAATTCATGAAAAACCAATGGAAGAACAAAAGGAAGTTCTTGAAAACCGAATTAATAAGTGGAAAGAAGGTTGTTCACAAACAGATGATATCTTGTTGATTGGATTCAGAATTTAAGGATGCGTTCATTAATTAGAAAATATTTTTACTGGCTGGCAGGTGATAAAGAATCATTTGACGCTGAATCACGGCTATTAAACATAATTTTACTTTTAACATTTGTAATGTCGTTTTGGGCTGAAACTGTAAATGTACTATTAAGGCTCAATGATGAACTGATCTTTTCAATTGGTGCCATGTTTCTTTGTTATGGTTTTTTGTATTATTTGTCAAGGGTAAAAAGAAAATATAGGTTTTGTCGTTTGGCAGGTACTATTATAACGTTTCCGTTTGTAAATTTTTTATGGTTTCAGAACAATGCTGTTGATGGTCCAAGTTTATATTTGTTTTTAGTTTTTTATGCTTTTCTGATCTTTCTGTGGGAAAACAAACAAAGAAACATTCTGATAATCCTTTTTATAATAAATACGGTTATTCAGGTATATATTGAAATAAAATATCCTGGGCTAATTCCAGGTTATGAAAATTATACTACCCGCGTTTATGATGTTTACGCGAGCTATTTAATGTATTTTTTACTAATGGTGTTTATTATGTATTATGCAAAAAATAACTACATCAGTGAAAAAGAAAAGGCCATTCGGTCTGATAAATTAAAATCTGCTTTTTTAGCAAATATGTCACACGAGATCCGTACCCCCATGAATGCCATTCTTGGTTTTACAAACTTAATGGATAAAGATATTGATGAAAACAAAAAGAAACAATACCGGGAAATTATAAATAAAAATGGAAGGTATTTGTTAAAGTTAATTGAGGATATTATTGATATTTCTAAGATTGAAGCCGATTATCTGGAAATAAAAAAGGAAAATTTTATAATCAATGAATTACTGGAAGATGTGTTTGCTGTTATGAAGCAAGAGAAAGAGAAATTTCAGAAAGGTAAAGTTGAATTAAAATGTAGTAAGTTAACCACAGAAATAATAATTTATACAGATAGGACACGTTTAAGACAAATATTATTAAATCTTGTAATGAACGCTATTAAATTTACCGATGAAGGCAAAATAGAATTTGGATGTAATAAATTTGAACAAGGCATAGAGTTTTATGTGTCAGATACAGGGGCAGGTATCTCCAATGAATTAAAAGAGAAGGTGTTTGATCGATTTGTAAAATCAGACGATAGCGATAATTTTAAATATCGGGGAACAGGTTTAGGATTATCCATTAGTAAATATCTTGTTGAAAAATTGGGGGGACAATTACAGTTGAGTTCACAACTAGGTAAAGGGTCTGAATTTAAATTCATATTACCATTGATATAGAATACAACGATTGCGCTAAAATAACCCAAAAGATCTTTCTTCGCGATCGGCGTGAATTTTAATTCCTACAACAGTTATATCATCAATTTGTCCAACATCCTTATCCATCCACTCGTCCATGGTTGACCTCAATATTTTATGTTGCTCGTCCATCGGCTTATTTGCATTGTCAAGAATTAGTTGTTTAAACCTTTTTTGTCTGAATTTTGTGGTATTTTCGCCGCCTAATTGATCCGGAAAGCCATCTGAGAACATGTATATGAGCCCTATATCTTCAAGGTTAAATTCATACGAAGTAAAAGGTTGTTCGGCAAGATACGCACCTATGGGCATTCTGTTTGCTTTAACTTCAAATAATACCTGCTCCTCGTTTTCCAATGGAATAATTCTTTTTTTATTCAATAGTTCTTCGTCCATCTGTACATTTCTTGATTTTTCGCAAACAAGATATACGGAGTTATTGGCACCAGAATAATATAATTTACTTTCAACATAATCTAAAATACAGATGGCCATATCAATACCGTCAAATGCTTCGTCTATGTCCCCTGTTTGTTTTAATGCATCCTTTATTCTATCACGAAGTTCATCTAAAATAATATTAGGCCGTATGTTATCTCCCGATTCTTCCATGTAAGCTAACATGTTAACTATTTCGTTTAAAAAGGCCATGCCCAATAAACTCATGAATGCTCCGGGTACCCCATGGCCTGTACAATCGGCTGCAGCAACAATTATTTTACTTCTTATTCGTTTTACCCAATAAAAATCACCACTAACAATATCTTTTGGGGCATAATAAATGAAAATATCGTCAAAACAATCTTTAAATTTCTTGTATTCAGGTAAAACCGCAGTTTGTATCTTGCTAGCATAATTCAGGCTGTCAGTTATATCTTTATTCTTATGCTCAATTTCAGCTTTTTGGAAAAATAAATCCTGTTTTTGTTTTTCAAGTTCCGATGTTCGGTAATTCACTATATTGGTCAGGTTCCGGTTTGTGTAATTTAACTTTTTGGCCAGTTTTTCTGATTGATAAACTGCTTTAGAAAATTCAAGGGCTAGTAAAAAAGCCTGAAATATAATAAACACAAATA
>JBNLCS010000951.1:0-3006 GCA_050303935.1 Bacteroidales bacterium | reverse complement strand
CAATGACTTAGCCGATCCAAACTGGAAAAATGGTTATCTAGGGATTTATAGGGCTAATCTTGTTATTGAAAATATAGACAACGTTGAATGGGCTTCCGGCGAGAGCGGATTAGTACGTCAATATACCGGTGAAGCAAGATTTTTAAGGGCCTATTTTTATTTTAACTTAACTAAAATTTTCGGCCATATCCCTCTTGTGACCAAAGTACTCTCACCAGAAGAAGCCTATGTTCCCCAGGCAAGTCCAGAAGATGTTTACAAGTTTATTGCAGAGGATTTAATGTATGCCATTGAAAACCTTCCACCATTCAAAGCAGGCCCTGGCCCGAATTCAGGAAGGGCATCAAAATGGGCCGCCGAAGGTTTGCTGGCAAGAGTTTGGCTTTTTTACACGGGTTACTACAAAAAACCGGATATTGCAGGGATCGTCACCAAATCACAAGTAACAGGCTATCTGGATGATATTATAACTAAAGGTGGTTTTGATTTATTGCCGGAGTTCTCCGATCTGTGGGAACTGGATACTGCAACGAATAGTTACAACAAGGACAATATTGAAACCATCTTTGCAATCAAATATTCATATCTTGGTCGCGGTGACTGGAACATCAATGATGGTAACCGTTGGCAGGTAATGGTAGGTCCGCGAAATAAAACGTATATGCCATTTGCGCATGGTTGGGGTATTTATACTGTAAATCCCAGTATTTATAATGCATACGATTCCACAGATACACGTCGCGATGCCACAATTGTTAATTGGGAAGAATATCTGGGCCCCGGTGTATATGATGTTTCAGATCAAAGGCAATACACCGGTTTTGGATGGAACAAGTATTGTGCAAGGGCCAATACAGAAAGTCAGACTGTAGCCGAAAGTTATGGAGGTAGCTTTATGATTGATAATTTTCAGGACTTTACAATCCTTCGTTATGCCGATATATTGTTAATGGCGGCAGAATTGCACTTGGGTGACGGCAAAGACATAGAATATTTCAATAAGGTAAGGGACAGGGCCTATCAGGATGATGCCCACAGAAAAACATCTTTGACTATTCAGGATATTATGGAAGAGAGAAGATTGGAATTTGCCCTGGAAGGGTTACGTTATTATGATCTGTTACGGCAAGGCCTTGATGTAACGAAGGCAGCAATAGACACCAATAATTTTCAAACTGATGAGTTCCCCGTTTCTTTTCCATCTGATAAAGGTTTTGACGGTTTTTTCAAAATACCCGAAACACAGGTAACACTTTCAAACGGGACCCTGAAGCAAAGCGATTACTGGGAAAGTGCGGCAAGCAGTTCACCAACTCATTAGATTGTTTTCTTATGTTAATTTTAATATGACATTAGTTGCAGCCCCTGGTTCAGTGTATATGTTTCAGGGGCTGTCTCAAAAGGGAATAACAGTACACCTTATCTCTGTGCCACCCTGTGTAATTTTTCTGCATAGTTTGTATATTTTAAACCACAGGGTGCACAGAGGTATAAAAGGGGGGCAGGGTAATGAGACGGCCCCCAATGAATTTTAAATTATATTTTTACAAGTTTTAACGTTCTGATTTTAATGTATTAAAAAAATGTTCATGAAAACTCATCAACTATTTTAAATATTTTTTCTAACTTATTCACTACTAAATTTTAAAAACTATGAAAGTAAAATTATGTTATTTGGCAGTAATCCTGCTGTTAACCGGGTGCACAAAAGAGATTTTTGAAAATGAACCCGAATCGCAAATAGTATTGAAAGGGAAACCTGGTAGTGCAGGTGCCACTATTAATCTTTCAAGTACCCAACAGATAATCAAGGGCTTTGGCGGATCAAGCGCGTGGCATGGTTATTTGACCGATGCCGATTGTGATAAACTTTTTACCACACTTGGGCTAAGTATACTTCGCGTTCGTATTGACCCGGATGGTAACTGGGATGAAGAATTAGCCAATGCCCAAAAAGCAAAGGAACGGGGGGCTTCTGTATTTGCTTCTCCATGGTCTCCTCCCGCTTCTATGAAAAGTAACGGAAGCACTATTGGCGGTTATCTGCTTCCTGAACATTATGGAGACTATGCCAATTGGCTGAACAGTTTTGTAAACGCAATGTCCCAAATACCGTTATATGCCATATCTGTTCAGAATGAACCAAATATAAATGTAAATTATGAATCCTGTAGTTGGACCTCTGATGAAATGCTCAATTTTATGGTGAATAATGCCGGTACAATTAATTGCCGGGTTATGATGCCGGAAACTTTTAATTATGCCCCTTTTTATGCCGATCCTATCCTTAATAATCCAACCGGGGCTGCAAATACCGATATTTGTGCTTATCATTGGTATGGGGCCAACAGGTTTCAATTATGGACAAATGCGTATAATCAAGGAAAAGACATCTGGATGACTGAGTACTATAGCGACGATCAAAGCCTGGATGGAGCCCTGTCAACAGCCCTTGATATTCATGATCAGCTAACTATTAATTTTGCCAACGCGTACATATGGTGGTGGGTTAAAAATCCAAGTTGCAACCTAATAACCGATACCGGGATCAATCCACGTGGTTATGTCATAGGACAATTTGCAAAATTTATTCGTCCGGGATATTACAGGGTTGATGTCACGGGAAGCGCTGACATTTCCGCTTACACAGGCGATGATAAAGTAGTAGTCGTTGCTATTAATGCAGGGAGAAAAAACAAAAATCAGCAATTCACTTTTACTGACGGAACAGTTACATCTGTAATACCTTATGTAACATCTCAAACAGATAATATGGCGGAAAAATCTGTTGTTTCTGTAACAAACAATACATTCACTTATTCTTTACCGGCTAAAAGTGTAACAACATTTGTTCAGAACTAGTGTGTAGATTGCTAATTTCCCGAACTAATTTTCGCCCTATTTTCCTTTTTTCTGCGTTAAATTTTTTCGCCGTAGCTTTAGCTATGCCTGTAAAATTTGCCTTGAAAAAAGAAAAATATATTCAAAAATTTTAGTTCGTTAAAT
>JBNLCS010000950.1:0-2914 GCA_050303935.1 Bacteroidales bacterium | reverse complement strand
TAATACAGGCTGGATACTAACTAATGACCTTGAAAAAATTTAAAAATTAAATCTATGAAAAAATGGAAACCGACCGAACAGGAAATAAATGAGACCAATTCCTGGGGTACATGGAGCAAAGAAGCCTCTGAATTTCCATGGCAATACGATGATATGGAAACATGTTATATTTTGGAAGGCAAAGCTGAAGTTAAAAGTGTGGATGGCCATGAAATAACCTTTGAAAAAGGGGATATGGTACAATTTGAACCTGGACTGGAATGTACCTGGAAAATAATTTCAGATATTAACAAGAAATACAAGTTTGGATGATTTATACAATTGAAAGAACAATTCAATGTAATTTTTTAAATTCTTATTTTACAATAAAAATCACCTTAAAAATATGTTTAAAGGCTGTCAATATAACTTATTGAACCGAATTTCATTTAAGGAATTTTGTAATCATCATTTACAGTAACCTCTTGTATGGTTTTATCATATCATTTTATTGTTGGCTCAACACTGTCGCTTTTATTTGGGTAAAACAAAATTTTTCACATACATTTTCAATAGCAACAACATTATTCTATATTTATACACTATTTTGTTTTTAAAACTAAACAATTGGCTTAATGAAAAAAATACTGTTCACTATTGCTTTGTGTCTTCTTATATCAAATATTTTGATGGCACAACCTTCCGGAGGCCCGTATGGTCCGGTTCAAAAAAAATATGAATTACCAAAAGTATCGGGTACAATTTATTATGTTTCCCCCGATGGTAAAAATGAGGCAAAAGGCACTTCTTTAAAAGCCCCAACCACTTTGGAGGTTGCCATAGCCAACGTAAAAACTGGTGATGCAATAATTATGCGAGGAGGTACCTATCGCACCGGTGATTTATATTTAAACCAGAGCATTGTTATGCAGCCTTTTGAAGACGAAATTCCCATAATAAAAGGCACCTACCTGGCAAAAAACTGGGAACCGGTTGATCAACGTTATACAACCGGCACTCAATTTTTTAAAATTAAATGGGACCGCCTTTTCCCATCAAAGCCCGATGATTGGTGGCGCAAAGAACAAAGGGGCCGGGAAACCCCAATGCATAGGTTTAACAACGATATGGTTTTTATCAATGGCCGGTTTTTACAGTCTGCCGGTTGGTTAGGCGAATTAAATGAAGACAATTTCTTTATTGATTATGAAAGCGAACAAATTTATATAGCCACAGACCCTACCGATAAGTTGGTTGAAATAACTGCATTCAACCGGGGTTTGGTGATTACTTCCAACGAAGTAAATGGTAAAAAGGCAGATGGAAAAGGGCCCGTTATAAAAGGCATTACGTTTTCACAATATGCCTTTCATGTTATTAATATTGAAGGATATTATCCTGACGGGGTTTCAAAAGAATCAGAGCATGGCAAAGATGTAGTAGGTACTACCTTTGAAAATTGCCTCATCTCATATGGTGGCCGTGTTGGTGCATTTGTGCTGGGGGATAACCTCACCATTAAAAACTGTAAATTTACGGATACCAGTACCGAAGGTTTATATATAGTTGCATCAAGTGACGTGTTGCTGGAAAAAAATATTTTTACACGTAATAATATTGAAAATATTACAGGATATTACCCGGCCGCTGTTAAAATATTTAATCAAACACACCGTGTTACTTGCAACGACAATTTGGTTATTGATTTGCCAAATTCAAACGGGATATGGTACGATGTAGGAAACGAGGATGGTGTTTTTACCAATAACTGGCTTGAAAATGTTGGCTATTATAACAATGAATTTAGTGGTGGCTCTGTTTGGCCTAGCAGAAACGCTTTCTTTTTTGAGATCTCTAAAAGAGCGATTGTTGCAGGTAATGTTTTTGTAAACAACGATCATGGGCTGCTGATTTTAAACTCATCGGATGTAAAAATATATAACAACACATTTATTAACAGCATGGCCGTATTTGGCCGTGACAGAAGGGGTGAAAACACCGATCACTTTGGCTGGCATGTTACCACAGGCCCTGGCGTTGATGAAAGGACCGGACATGAATTTGCAAATAACCTGATAGTGGGTGGGAATGATTTTGGCCGTCCATTATTGTTTATATGGCAATTGCCAGATTTATGTGAGCAATTAAACGTATCTGCTTTATCAAAGCTTGACAACAATGTATATGTAAAACTGAATGAAAATAATGCCCCGCTAATTTGGATGGCACAAAAGATAAACAACAATTGTTTGTCCCAGTTTTCAGATTCAAAAGAACTTTTTCAGGCAAAAAAAGAGTATGCCTCAAAAAGTATAAGCCTGATAAATTACAAAGGACCATTGTTTAAAAGCATTGAGCTTAAAAACTTTGAATTGACTGATGGTTTTAACAAAAAATCAATTGCAGTGGACTTACCGGACAGTATAAAAAAATTAGTAGGAAAGAACGCTTCAAAACCCTATATAGGAGCTTATTCCGATAAATAATCCGAGAAATTGACATGTTAACCGTATTATTGGTTTTGTTGGGCTCCGGTTCATTCAATTCATTTCACTTTTGCAGGAATAAGCAATTGGTTGTGGGTTGCAATGCTGAGACAAATAGCCGAATGGCTATGAGCGAACGCAAGTAAATACTGATTTAGAGGTACTTAAATCTGGGGAATGTAATGAACCCCATGCTTGAGTTATTTCATAATTGTTAGAAAAATTAGTAAATTTTTCCGATTAAGTTCATGGTATGGCCATGGAACAAATACTTGATGCCATAAAGGAAATACATAGGCAAGTTTAAATTTTGTGAAAATACGTAATATCAACCAAAAACTCCTTGCTAGCGAAAGAGATAAACTAGAGTTTCACAAAAAAAACATCAAAGACATTATCAAACACCAAATAGCAAGATTATATCCTTTAATATCATTTTTAAAATTTTA
>JBNLCS010000949.1:0-15180 GCA_050303935.1 Bacteroidales bacterium | reverse complement strand
AAAAATATTCACACTTGTATGCAATGACTGGCTAAGTGCTGAAATATCTGTACCCAATGTAATACTGGACTTTTTTTCTACTTCCATTTCAGGATTTTGTATATGTTCCCTCGCGAGAGTACTTAACAAGTCATATTTTCTTTGCGAATAATACATTTGAGAATAGTCATAAATAGAATTATGAACATTTCCTGATTGTCCCCAAGTAAGCCTTAATTTCATATCTTCAATTGCCGACCCACTTCCGGTAGTAACTGACCGGATTCTCCAGGCCCCTCCCAAAAAGGGATACAAATTAAACCTGTGGTTTTCATGAATAATGGAATTTCCATCGTAGGAAACCCCTCCTTTTAAATAAAATTTATCATTAAACGCATAATCTATTACACTGTAGGCCGAAATATAGTTCAAATAACGTATACCCCCCTGAACATATCTTAAATACTGATATTCAGAACTTCCGCTTCCCAAACTTCTGAAATCATCCGTAGAAGTATTCAGGTCATGTGATTTACTGTAATGATACGTGTTTTGCATGTTCCTGTTACCTACATGAATACTAAGATGATGACCATTTGACAACCGTGGTTTGTACGTTAAAACATTGTTATTTTGAATAGAAGTGTATTCGATTGTTGCAACCCTGATTGTATTAAAAGCAGAATCAATGTTGATCAGCCCAACATCCGGAATAAAAATATTATCCCTTGAATTATTGTAATCAATACCAACCGTGGAAGAAACCTTTAGATTATCGGTAAATGTATAATCAAATTTTCCGGAAGCCAATAAAACAAAATTCCTGTTTTCTGCGGTAACATTTTTCACAATTGCTTCCGGGTTGCTAATGTTAAACACGCCAACATCTTCCACAAAACGTCCATTTTCAAGCCCCCCAACTGTATATGGCTTCATAACAGGTGGCTTAAGATTTGATACTAGAAGAGGGTTACTGGCATCGTAAGGTCCCTGCTCACATAGAGCATTGTCAATCACGCCAACTTTAACAACCGGGCTTACACTAAACTTATTTGAAATGTTAATTTTACCATTTATTCGTAAATTGAACCTGGAATAATTCGTGTTTTCAATAATTCCACTATGCCTTGTGTAACCTGTTGAAATATTGTAGGTTGCAATTTTATCCCCACCTTTTAAGAACATGTGATATTTTTGCAGCAACCCATTTTGCATGACTTCATCTTGCCAATCAGTATTGTTGTTATATCTAAAATCAACATCTCCGTTCAACCACGAGAAATTTTCACTGATTTCTTCACCCGTAAGATCTTGCGTAGCAATAAGATTTCGCAGATATCCTCGATACTGATCAGCATTCATTAAATCAAGTTTCGCCGGTTTGGTCACAATACCCTGATAAACATGGAAATCGATGGCTGTACTGGTTTCCTCTTTTTGCTCGGTACTTATATAAATTACCCCATTTGATGCCATTGATCCTAAGTACGATTGAGGATCTTTAAACACAGTAATACTATTCACATCATCGATGTCTACCACATCAAACGGATTAAAAGTGAAACCTCCAATTGCGCTTTCTATGTCATTCAATAAATACTCCGTTGCAGGATAATGCGTCTCATGCAGCATATGGTCTAAAATAACCAATGGTTCGTTTCTACCATATAATGAAGTCAACCCTCTGATACCCATATAACTTCTATGCCCAGGCATTCCAGATTGATTAATGTAATTTAAGCTTGTTGTTTTGCCCTGGATAGCCTGTTCCAAAGAGGAAGCATCGGTCATATCATAGTCAGAAGTTGTAAAATAATCAACATCTGACACAATATCCCTGGTAAACTTATCTTCTAATGGTAAATAAACCTTTTCGTCAAATGATTTATTCCCTTCTTTGGCCATGGTTATGTTTAAAACGGTCGCCCCGTTTAAGTATATGTGCCTGGTTACATATCCGGGCATTTGCAAAATGATCAAAGCATTTGGGTTGGTTACTGATATTTTAAATGTCCCACTTTCATCAGTGCTTGTACTTTTTCCTCCACCACTAACAGAAACAAGCACCGGACTAAGGGGGCTTTTGGTTATTGCTTCTGTAATGGTTCCGTTTATTTGAATTTCTGAGCCCTGTCCATGTATGTTATTTATAAGCAAGAGGAAGAACGACAAGAAAATTCCTGTTAATACTTTGCTTTTATATTTTTTATTGTTCATTGTCGAGTTAATTTGGTTTTTCGAAAATTTAATTTAGCTACTACTCCTCCACCGGGGTAAATGTTAAATTATCCCAATAAAGAATTCCCGGCGAAATTGCTTTTAATTTAAAATAATGATGGCTTGTTTCTGTCCATTCAACAGTAGCAATCGGAGCCTCCCAAAAACCAAAAATTACTGGAGGGTTATCATTATCATTCATGAATAAAATATCTTCAACTTTTTCACCGTCAATGTATACCAAACAATTTGCCCTGTTTGGTCCTGTTTTAACAAGAGCAGTAATTTCATATTTACCCTTTTTAATTTTTGGTAATTTTAGTTCGAGCCACCAATAACTTTCACTCATGGACAATGCATCATTATTCTCCAAACTATTATCACCTTTCCAGTAATATTGGAAATAATCTCCTCCACCCCATTTTATATCTTCAAAATAATCCGGGTCATAAAAATTTTGGAGGTAACTTTCCATGTAGCATTCTTCTTCCATAAGATCAGGATACTGTGTTACATAAAAAATATAACTTCCGGTAGATCTTTCCTGAGGTACCAACGGATCATTAATTCCATGTATTACACCATTTTTGGCTAAAACATTGGCTGCTGGAATAATAAGACCCGTATATTCATCGGTTGAATCAACATAGTTGATCATGTAATCGGATTTAACCTGAATAGATACCTGACTTTCTCGTGACAACGTGTAAAATAATTGCTCATTATCAGGAAAATCAGTAAGATAATACGTACCTTCCAAACAATGGTAATCAACGTACTTATATAACTCGTTTTCTGAATCTTTATAATTAGTTTGCCCTTTTCCATATTTTGCAACCAGTTCATCAAAATTTGTTATTCCTTCTTTTGCATAAACTGAATCGGGAACAGCCAATATTGTGTACCTTGTACGTGCATTCCCCTGTCCATAGGGGATTTCTAAAATCTTTAACGTGTCAGAAATGCCCGTTTGTTGCAGTGCTTCAGCAAAAATTGAATATTCATCATCCTTTGCAATAACGGTAACAACATCCTCAGAAACAATTTCAATTACATGGTCAACTCTATGTATCAATCCATTAGCAACCTCAATATTCCTTCTGGTTATTGTTGATTCTTTATTTATTTTAATTTCCGTATCGTCAAATTCTGAGATTAAAAAGTCGCCTATTGCATTTAATTTGCTCAGGCTCCCCAACCCCATATCATTGGTGTTAATCTGTTCAGCTATTAAATGATTTAATACCAGGTTCTTTAAATATTCCTGATCAAGTTCTTGTGGGCCAGATACACCTTTACTTTGATAAAACATTTCCATTGCATCATTGTCTGGCAGGAAAAGTGTGTAAGGCCCCCTTGTTTTCAAAATATGATTAATTTTTGTAAGTTCCAGTGCATTTTGAAACTCAGAATATATTGAATCATTTTCTTCCAGTCCGATATATTCCATTATTTGCAGTTCTATTTCATTCGGGGGCGGAATAATAGCGTCCTCTTCACACTGTGAAGTAAGCAGGGTAAAACATAATAACAAACTTATTTTACCAATGCCTTTTGTTATATATATTATTGTTTTCATGTTTTCTAATTTTTGTATTTATTTATCATAAAATGGATTTTGTTCTAAATTATGATTTGCATTTAATTCCTTCTCTGCTATCGGAAGAAAGTAAAACATTGTATCCCGCACCCTTGATTCCAGTTGAGGACGGTTACGGATAGTAGCTTTCGCCAGTAAGACCGTTTTAACCAGCTCTTTATTTTCAAAATGGTTCCTTTTAGCAAAACGTAACAAATCAAACCACCTCTTTCCTTCAAACAAGAATTCACGTGCGCGCTCCTGTAAAATAGCTTCTCTGTAATCCTTCTTTGTTTCGTTTAATTCACTCATTGGTAAGCCGGCCCTTGTTTGAATTTGGCTAATTAGTTGGCCCGCTTCCTTTAACATTCCCAATTCTATAAGGGCTTCTGCTTTCATCAATAAAATATCAGCATACCTGTAATATATAATGTTAGCATCTTGTTCATTTTCAGACCTTTTCTCAGTACTTTTGTTGGTAGTCCCTATATATTTCCATTCCGGCCCTCTTGCCAAATCCCTTATATCTCCCAATGAAAATAGCTCTTCCAAATCTTCGGCCTCATCAATTCCCACTGTTCCGTTAAGCGGAGTTAAGCTACCATACATAGGGTTACTTTCGTTAGGATAATCCGAATTAAATTGTATTTCGAAAATACTTTCATTTGAATTACCCGGATAATATAGTTGGAACCATTTGTCCTGGTCCAGCAAACGATACTGTTTTGAATTTATAACTTTATCACAATATGCTATGCAATTATCATAGTCTTCAAGCCATAGGTAGATATCAGCCAACAATGCCTGTATCGAGAATTTATTTGCCCTGCCCCTGAAAATATAATCAATCGCTCTTTTCTCTGTTGAAAAAGCAATGGTCTCAGCATACTTAAGATCTTCTGTTAAACGTTTCAGTACCTTTCGTTCTTCTGTTTTGGGTATAAACATATCTACCGTATCAGAACTGGTTGAGGTTAACATAAGGGGTACATCTTTCCATAACCGTACCAAATAGAAATAACACATAGACCTGATAAACAAAGCTTCGGCATCATATGCAAGTTTCTCTTTTTGCGTAAACTCCTGGTCCAGGTCAACTACTTCTCCGGAAAATTGTATTAATGTATTGGCCAGGTTTATTGTAGAGTAAAAGTCGCTCCAGTTTACCCGGCTATTTGTAGGTGTTATCTCGTTATTCGCAATTTGAGCAAAGTTTCCAAATCTTGAACCGCTAATTTCAATAAGATCAGCCCTTAATTCTCCCCAAATAAGAGAATTCATAGACATATCACGAAAGGAATCATACATAGCTGCTAACACTGCATCAACATCTGATTCTTTTTTCCAGAATTCCTGTCGTATCAGGTCGTTCTCAGGTTCAAGATCAAACCATTCATTACAGGAAACTGCAATATTCATGATCAATATGCAAACTAAACTTTTTATTATATTGTTTTTTTTCATCCTTATTAATTTAATGGTTAAAACTTAAACGACAACCCAACGATCATTTTATTACCCGGAGGTGTTTTACTTTCATCCATTGGTACCCATGCCGGATTATTTGGTGGGGCCACATCCGGGTCCTGACCGGAGTAATTTGTCCAGGTAAACAAATTATAAAACGTAACATACGTTTTCAATTTATTTACTCTCAGTTTATTACAAATTTTATCAGGAAAATTATATGTTACCGATACCGTTTTTAACCGAAGGAAGGTACCGTCTTCAACAAACCTATCCGATCCAAGCCAGTTGTATCCTGTGTTATATAAGGGGCGTGGCATATGTGTAGTATCTCCAATGCCTCTCCAGGCCCATTTAGTTGCCTTGCTTTGGTTATCATACCCATACATATTTTCAGTTCTCATTTTAGTACCATTTATTATCTGCCGTCCGTATTTAAAATAAAAATATGTATTTAGCACGAACCCTCCGTATTGAATACGTGGACCAAAACCGCCCATGAATTCAGGGTTGATATCCCCAAGATACACAATATCCAATTGATCAATTACACCATCATAATTAATATCCCTGTATTTGGCATCTCCCGGCTCAAATTCATAATTGCTACCGCCCCCTTTTACCATATACAGAGGTTCACCATTTAAGTCATAAATTGGTTCACCGTCAACGTTTTTAGCAATTACATCTTCATAGTCAACGTACACACCTAAATAATCATATCCATAAAAACCTCCAATAGGACGTCCCGGTGTATTATTTACCAGATAATTCCCATTGGCATCCATATCCCCCCTCTCAAATTCATAGTTTTCAGGCATACGCAACACTTTATTTTCATTGTGCGAAACATTGCCATATACACTAAAACTAAATTTACCTTTTTTAATTAAATCCATATTATACGTAACTTCCCAACCCCTGTTAAGCATTTCCCCATCGTTCAGGTCTATGTTCTGATATCCTGATGAACTGGGTAAATCATAATTACGCAGATAAAGTTGTCGTGTATGTTTATTATAGAAATCAAAATCAAAAGTGAACCTGTTATTAAAAGCTACGATTGAAATCCCCGGGTTAAACTGTTCTATGGTTTCCCACTCAAGACCCGTTAATTCGGGACTGCTTGGCAAAATTCCTGCAATACCATTATATCCATAATTTGAACTTGCGCTATAACTGTTAAAAAACAAATAATTAGACGAAGGTGAGTTACCGGATATACCCCAACTTACCCTTGGCCTTAAATCATTAAGAAAACTAAGGTTTCTAACACCTCTCATGTTTGAAATACGCCAAGCATAGGAAAACGCGGGAAAGAAACCATACCGGCTTTCAGCGCTGTAGCGGGAACTTCCTTCAGCATTTATACTTGCCATAAAAATATGTTGGTCCATCAATTTATAATTCAACTGAAAGAATGTACTTAAATACCTGAAGCTGGACGATCCGGAACCCACGTAATTAATGTCTACCTGTCCGGACGGGTCCGTGAGTTTTCTTGAAGCTGATTTACTGGTGCCTACTCCATAATTTCTTTGCTGTGTACCCTCTGTGGTAAGTTTAAACAAGGCAATTAAATCGTGTTGCTCCCCTAAACTTGGTTTGAAGACCAACCTGTTCATTGTTAACACAGATATTTTTTTGTTAAAGTCTTTACTCCCTTGATTAGTACTTGAATAATAATAATTAGCACCAATGGCCTCATAGGGTAAGAATTTACTTATCTTTTGGTCAAATAAATCCATGGTAATCGAACCCAGGTACGTAAGGGATTTTAACATATTATATTTTAATGTAAACTGCGCCCTGGTATTATTTTGATTTCTGTTATGCTGACCATATTCAATGGATGCAAGCGGATTGTACATGCTTGTTGCAGAGCCCTGTATTGTTTCATAAGGAGTGAAAAGTTTATCTGAAGCAATACCACTTGTATCACGTTCATACACGGTAAGGTTCGGCATTTTTCTATATGCCACATCACGAACATTCCCGTGGTAGTTTGATTCCTGGTCACGCCGGGTATACATAACATCTGTTATAAATGTTAGTTTGGAGGATATATCATAATCCAACGCCGTTTGCAGACTCAATTTATCGAGCTCGGTACCAAGTGTGGTACCTTGTTCATGATCATAACCCAGGTTAATGTTATACCTTGTTTTTTCACCTCCCCCATTTACAGAGAAATTTTGCGAAGTTGTATTTGCTACCCGTGTTATTTCTTCTATCCAATTTGTATTTTGGGAATAATTATAATATTCTTCCCATTCCGGATCAAAATCAATTGATTTCCTCAACGCGCTTGACACATCTGAATTAAAAGATTCCATTGCATCACGGTTGAATTGTTCCATCTTTATTAACCTTGCATAATCCGGACCATCAAGCATTGGAATAGAAGGGGGTTCCTCTGAACGGGTATATTTAAGGGTATATGAAAATACAGGAGGGGATTTTATTCCCCTTTTGGTTTTAATACTAATAATCCCATTTGCAGCTTTTGAACCCCATTCCGCAGTGGATGCCGCATCTTTTAACACCTCAATAACTTCAATATTTTCAGGTGCTACATCAATAAGGTTTCCAAATTCATTTATATCAGCAGTTGCCAGGTCAAAAGATTCATCAAGGCTTGCATCATATGGGATTCCATTAACCAAAATCATCGGGTCGTTCTTAGCATTTAATGTGGCTGTTCCCCTGATCCTGATATTCAATCCAGCCCCAGGATCTCCAGATATAGCAGTTATATCAACGTTTCCCATTCTTCCCTGTAACATCTCCTCAACCGAGGTTGTCATTATTTCTTCCATATCTTTGAGTTCTACCCTTGATACGGCTGTACCCCTGTCACGCACTGCAAGTACCCCGTCATTAGAAATTTTCTGTGCGGTTACAACAACTTCTTCCAATGAAGTTGCTTCAGATTTTAGCGGAACATCTAATCTTTTCTGACCATTCAATTTTATTGTTTTGCTTTTGTATCCCAGATAAGATATTTGAATAGTTGCATTTTCAGAACTTACAACCATTGTAAAGTTACCATCCAAATCTGTTACGGTACCGGAAACAAACCTTCCATTTTCATCTACCTCTACAATATTCACTCCAATAAGTGTTTGTTTATTATCCTCATCTATAATTTGACCGGTTATAATTGTTTTTTGTTGGCCAAATGCGGTACTACCAATACTACATATTATTAAAGTCAACCAAATAAATATATGTTTGTTTTTCATTGTTTTTTGTTTAGTGAAGTTTACCTTTTCTATTCTTGTTTTAAAATACCTTCTAAACGATGTATAATCCCATCTTTAGCAAATGTATTAGCCATACTATGCTGGATGGCAAGTGTCTGACCAGATAAATCTGTCACTGTTAAATTCTCAGGAGAAACGCTAATATCAACAGTTATATACGTACTTAATGAATCAATATACGATGCTGTTTCAAAGGTTTCAGATACAGTATGGTAATCCGTTATGGATTCTTCTTTAACAAAATGATACTGAATAAATTTAACAAGCTCTAGTGAATCAGTCGGTATTTCACCATTTCCCGCTGCTGTTGCCATGGCATCATTATCCGGAATAAATGCTGTCCATTCAAGTGCCGTTGATAAGAATGAAAGGCTTAATATCTCTTGATCTGTTTCTGTATCGGTAATGGTGTCAATTAAACCCACATCATAACAAATTGTAAGAAAATCTGAAAAATCAGGGTTGTTAGCTATATTATTGATAATGTCGTTATCAGGACTTTTTATAACATTGTCAATATACATTAACCTGCCATTAACCTTGCTATCAATAATCTCTGTAATTTCCGAATCATCATTATCTTCCTGGTTACCACCGGCTATTAACTTATTATTATCATACAACATAAATGTTCCGGAAGACATTTCTTTTATACCCTTACCGGTAAAACCATCAAGATCCTCAAAAATATAATGACTTTTGGCAACCTCGGCAATCTGCTCCTGGGTCATTTCTTCCCATAAATCATTGATATTTTTCTTTTCAAGAATACTCCTGGTTTTATTGTACCGAATTCCA
The DNA here is from genome assembly GCA_050303935.1 of Bacteroidales bacterium. GTDB lineage: Bacteria > Bacteroidota > Bacteroidia > Bacteroidales > JBNLCS01 > JBNLCS01. The sequence goes on along the minus strand of JBNLCS010000949.1, from coordinate 5,874 downwards.
TATTCTTCTAATTTCTCATTTGAAGGTGCCAAAACCGTGGCCATAACATCTTCCCTTCCGAGAGATGGTAACACAGCACTTGCACTGTTCAATATATGTAGAAAAGTTGAATGGTCGCTACTATAGAATAAAGGCCTGCAAACCGTGGTGAATACCGATGGTTCCAATACCTTGTTTATCTCATAAAATGCACCGTTGCTCACCAAAACGGCATCTGTAAAATCTTGATCAGGATTAAGTTCTATCTGATCCCCATAAAAATTATACCATTCATCTTTCATTTTAGAAACCAAGTCGAAATGTGATGTAATGTGGCTTTGAATTATGTAAATCAAAGTAACATCCGGTACACTATCAATTGATTCATAATACTGAAGGACTGTATTATCAAGATATTCCTGTAACACTTCGTTTGTAGGAATAAACGCGGAAAACGTGCTTCTTCTTGTATACACAGGATGATTATACGGCCCTATTTCGCTCGCAAAATTTGTAATCCTGTTATATGATTTAGTATAAAGAACTGTATCGTTAAGAGTACCTGCTCGTGAATATTCAGCAAATTTTTGGGCTATACTATAAAATAATCCGTATTTATCCCGGTTATCCCTCAAATATTCTTCAATACTCGGTATTTCAGGTACAACCTTATCCAAATAATACACATAACCATTTGAACATCTGATCTCCTCTTCAACATTGGCATTATACCATTGCATCCCACTCCATTCTGTCTCCGGGAAAAAATAAGTGTAATCCGTACCGTCCATAGATCCACGATAATCCCTCATGAATTCAGTAGACATTAAAGGCACATATTTATCCTGTCCATCAATAAATACAGGATCCCCGATTGAAATGTTCGTGCTTTCAAAATATTTGCTCGTATCAACCCCTATCCTGGCCTTGCTCCTGGTTAACCAGCGAAAAATTAAAGCACCCAGTTCACTCCCTTCTTCCTGCCAAAACCCCATTATATGATCATAAATCAACTGGTCCCTTGATCTTGGGGTGTTCATAACATTCAACGTAAAGAGCTGTAAAGCATCATAATCACTCAAATCATCCAGCGATGATATCCCTTCTTTTTTAAAATACTCTTGAAAAGCATCATCGTCAGCCGCAAAAATGGTAAACAATCCTTTTTGAATTGCTTCTTCATATCCAGCCCTTTCAATCAATTCAAGCAAGATACTGAAATTACCATCTTTCTCCAGCGTTTCATGGATCGTTCCGTCTAACCAAGGAGGGTCTTCATACGCCTCTTGGTGTTTGTCCTCAAAAATTTCTTCGCAACTTAACAAAAAGAATGTTGCCAAAATAATCACGAAGATTTGATTTGTTTTCATTTTCATATCTGCATAGTTTGTTTTTGAATAGTATGTTTAGAAATTACAATTAAATATGTAGTGTATTTTAATGTTGTAGTGTATTTTGAAAATTTAACTTACCTTACCTTTTATATCAACTTGCCTCCTTAATAATTTCTAAGAACAAGGAATAAACCTTCGAATATAAATTTCTCGGATGTAAAAACCTGCTACAAATGTTGCAAAATATGTCTCATATGTTGCATGAAAAATTCGAATCCATGGCTAAACGCCAATAAATTCAAACAATCTATGGTTTTTTAACTACCGTAAAATTTTTTTACAATTCTTATCTTAAAAATACAATATTTTATTGAAAATAGCCGTCCAAAAATCAAATTACTTTAATTTTTTTGCATTTGTTTTGCATTTTTTAGTCACCAAATGTGATTTGCTGTTGAAGTTTTAAATTCATAAATTGACAAAAATGCATCTAAATAAAAAGTGCGTCAAGAAAAAATAAGATAATAGGATAAACAACATGTAAATAATTCTATTTTTTTTTAATTATGTATAAATTCTATTATTATTGTAATACGGGAATATTTTAATAAAGTAGTCTATAGAAAATAGTTAAATAAACATTAAAAATTTAGCATAAAAGAAAAATTATTACGAACAAACAATAAATTATGAGAAGTATTCAATTTAGTTTAGTTAGAAGCAGACAAGTTCTATTTTTGTCCGCTATTATTTCTTTTGTATACATGATGACAATAAGTGGAAAAGGAAAAGTAACGAATGAACCCGTATTCTCCAATTTTGTGTATGAAGGAAACGATCAGGTTTACAATGATAATCCTTTAAAACCTGATGAATTTTACAATCCAATTTTACAAGGATGTTTTCCAGACCCGGCTATTACCAGAAAAGGAGATGATTATTACCTTGTATGTTCATCATTTGCAATGTTCCCCGGAGTACCCATTTTTCATTCGAAAGATTTAGTGAACTGGACACAAATTGGTCATGTATTAGACCGTGTTTCTCAGCTAAACACTTACAACACTGGAATAAGTGCAGGTGTTTATGCCCCAGGAATAACATATAATCCTCATAATGATACATTCTATATGATTGTTACTGCATTTTCAGAGGGACTTGGTAATATTATAGTAAAAACTAAAGACCCAAAGCAAGGTTGGAGTGAACCTATAAAATTAAAATTTGGAGGTATTGACCCTTCCATATTTTTTGATGACGATGGTAAAGGTTATATTGTTCACAATGATGCACCGGAAAGGGGTAAAGAACAATATAATGGGCATCGGGTTATAAAAATTTGGGAATACGATGTGGAAAATGACCAGGTTATAGAGGGAACGGACAAAGTAATTGTTGATGGAGGTGTTGATATTACAAAAAAACCTATTTGGATTGAAGCTCCTCATATTTATAAAAAATATGGAAAATACTATTTAATGTGTGCTGAGGGAGGGACAGGCAGTTGGCACAGCGAGGTAATTTTTAAAAGTGACAATCCTAAGGGCCCTTATATTCCTGCTCCAAGTAATCCAATACTTACACAAAGGTATTTTGCCAAGGACCGTGCAAATAAAGTAGATTGGGCAGGTCATGCTGATTTGGTTTTAGGCCCTGATAATGAAACATATTACGGAGTTTTTCTAGCCATCCGCCCAAACGAAAAAGACCGTGTAAATTTAGGACGCGAAACATTTATACTACCGGTTGATTGGTCAGGGGAATATCCTGTTTTTGAAAATGGGTTGATCCCATTAGAACCGAAGTTGAAGATGCCTAAAGGAGTTACAGAAAACAAAACTGGTAAAGACGGTTTTTTTCCAAACGGAAATTTTACGTATAAAGAAGATTTTTCTTCAGAAAATCTTGATTACAGATGGATTGGACTTAGGGGCCCAAGAGAAGAGTTTATCACGTTTACAAAAAATGGCTTGCAAATAAAACCATTTGAAGCAAACATAAAGGAAGTTAAACCCACTTCTACTCTATTTTACCGCCAACAACACAATAGTTTTAGTTTTGCTGCATCTATTAATTACAAACCTGAATCAGAAAAAGATCTAGCAGGAATTGTTTGTTTGCAAAGCGAAAATTCCAATTATGTATTTGGCATTACCAAAAAAGGGGATGATTATTATCTTTTATTGGAAAGAAATCAAAGAAGAAGAAGGGAAGATCTGAATTCAAAAATAATAGCCAGTACCAAAATAGATATTAAAAATCCAATTCGTTTACAAGTTGCCGCGGTAGGTGATGACTACGAGTTTAGTTACTCAACAGATGGGGCCAACTTTGAAAGTTTGGGGGGAAAAGTATCAGGTGATATCCTTTCAACAAATGTAGCTGGAGGATTTACCGGTTGCTTGTTGGGTTTATACGCCACATCGGCAAATGATGCCCAACCGGAATAAAAAAATATACATTCTTTGAAATAAAGAAGCTGCTTGGGTTTAAACAAAGACCAAGCAGCTTTTTTAATTTAAGCATCCTTTTTTTTCCTACTGGCAAAACAGCAATACAAATATTATCAGGAAGCTACAATTTACATGCATAATAAGGTTAATGGAAAACATCTTTCAATACCTGGACCGATTTTATTTCAGTGAAACCATCCATATGCAACATAAAATAATCCAACATTATATCAAGTAAAACACTCCTTTTTAAAGCAGGTATCATGGTTTGTGCAGACTGGTACTCATAAAGTAAAGATTTAAAATATTCGAGATTTTCATCTTTTACATAAAATTCATGAATGGGTTGAAAATTGGTAAAAACACCATTCTTTAAATCAAAATAGGAAGCATGTTCCATATTGGCTGTATTTGGAAAAAAACCAAGAAACATTGAATACCCAACCAAAAAAGATAAATAATATGCAGCCCTGTTTTTTTCAAGGATATTCAATTTTTGAATACTTTCCTCAAGAAAACAATACTGTTCTGTATTTTTTACTTCCTCCTTTAAAGATTTCTACCTTATTTCAGCCAAAAAAAGGGCAATGGTACTTTTAGAAGTATCAAAAAGAACGTTATCCGCCAAATGGCAAGACCGTATTTCTTTCAAACGCATCAGTCCGGGTTTCTCTTTGAAATAAAAATCTATTTCATTTATTTGCAGTGGCTGCAAAAGGTTCAATCTTACTTTTGCATTCTTTTTTCGTACACCTTGGATTATTAATGAAATCCTTCCAAAATTTTTTGTGTAACAATAGGCAATAACACTGGTTTCGTTGTACCGAATATAATGTAACATTATTGCCCGTGTTTTACTTAACATAAATTATTCCTATTTTCTAATTTAAAGACACATTACGTTTAATATCTAGGTGCAACAATTACTTTTGTCAAGCTTTCCAATATTGTTAGGATATCATTTTGTCAACTTAACACTGGTGTCTATTCTGTTCAAAAGTAATATAGAATAGAAATGACAATAATTGAACAAATGTTTTTCCTATCCGTATTAAAGGGTTTCTACATTTTTATAATATTACATTTATTGCCTTAATCATTCTGTCTTTACCGTTTAGGTCCTTTTGTAAAGTCACCTCTTCAAAATCTTCGTTTAATAAAAGGTTAAATACTTCCATTCCATGGTTTTCATTAATTTCCAGGAAGAGTTCTCCACTGGGTTTTAACGCCTTTTTAGCATATTGTGCAATCACCCTGTAAAATAATAATGGGTCATCGTCCTCAACAAATAATGCAATATGGGGTTCATATTGCAATACATTATCACTCATCTTTTCTTTTTCCTTATGTGCAATATAAGGTGGGTTACTCACTATTATGTCAAATTTCGATTTTATCTTTTTGCGTTTTTCGTGAAGAATATTCTTTATCCTGAATTTAATATGTACCTGGTTTAAGCGGGCATTTTCAACCGCTATTTTAATTGCACTTTTGGATATATCAGTTCCCATTACTTTGGCATTGCATAGTTTTTTTGCAAGTGCGATTGCGATGGCCCCACTTCCGGTACCAATATCATGAACATGTAAATCACATTTGTTTTTCTTTTCATTCAATATCCAATCAACTAACTCTTCCGTTTCAGGTCGGGGTATCAACACATTCTGATTCACTTTAAAGTTGAGACCATAAAATATTGTTTCTCCAAAAATATATTGTATAGGTTCCATTTTTTTTAGTCTTTGAACAATTTTACCAATTTCAAAGACTGTATTTTCGGCGATTGTCTCAGGATATTTCATATGTAAAAAAGCTCCGGAAAGTTTTTCTAATTGATGAAATATAATAGTAATAAAACTGTTTATTTCACCTTCTGGGTAATGTTGATCCAGCTCTTTTTTTATAAATTGCACCGTTTGTTGATATGTTGCCATAATGCAAAAATAAATGTTAACTACTTATTTAAGGTGAATTACATTTTTTTTTATTAACTCCAAAAGCCTTCTCCGACAAACCGAAGAAGGTTATTGAGGGATTTGACAGGAACCAAAGGAATATCAGGCCTTACTATAAATTGATTTTAAGGCCTTTTAAAAAATTAAAATACA
>JBNLCS010000948.1:0-5695 GCA_050303935.1 Bacteroidales bacterium | reverse complement strand
CTTCTATCTCCTCTATGCATTTTTCTATTTCACCTAATTCTATCCTAAATCCACGTACCTTAACCTGGTTATCTATCCTTCCCAGAAATTCAATATTCCCGGAATAAGATATTCTTGCAAGATCTCCAGTTTTATAGGCTTTGCTATTTATACCTTTGATTGTAAAAGATATAAACTTTTTCTGATTTAACTTTTTATCATTATAATATCCCCTGGCAAGGCTGTCGCCAACAATCACTAATTCGCCCGGAACTCCAATGGGTTGTATCTGGTTGTTTTTATTTAAAATAAAAAGTTTAACATTATCAATTGGCTTACCGATATATACAGGAAGGTTTTTTTTCCAATTATCTAATGAATATACACAAGCATAAATGGTTGATTCTGTTGGCCCGTAAATATTCTCAAATTGTATATGTGTATTATGATCTTTAAATTTTTTTACCAAACCGGCGGACAATGGTTCACCAGCCAAAAAAAAGTACTTTAGGTTAGGGACATCTATAAATTTATCTGCCATGCTATCAAGAAAAACCGAGAACATAGAAGGCACAAAATTCACATGGGAAACTTTTTTACTTTTAATAGTTTTAATAATTTGATCCGGTTCTTTTTCTGCACCATCCTTAAGAACAACCAATCTCCCTCCATTTATGAACCAGCCAAAAATTTCAGCTACCGACACATCAAATGTATAAGCCGTTTTAAACAGGTAAGCATCTTCTGCATTTAAGGGATACTTTTTTTGCAGGTAAATAATAATATTAACAAGTGAATGGTGCTCAATCATTACCCCTTTGGGTTTACCTGTACTTCCTGATGTGTAAATAACATATGCAAGTTCGTTGGATTGGTTTATTATTTCAAGTCTTGGTAAATCACCATTATTCTTAATTATATTTATATTGATTATTGGGATAGTTTTTGTGTTTTGACCTTTTTCAGATTGATTGAACTTTATTTCATTATTGGATAATAGCCTTTCAGTGACATGGGGAGTATTGGTAATAATAAGTTTTACTTTGCTGTTATTTATAATATATGAAATACGATCAACAGGATATGTTGTATCAATAGGCAAATACGCTGCCCCGGCTCTCATTACAGCATATATGGCTACTACCATTTCAATTGATCGTCCGGCTATAATTGCCACGATGTCTTCATTGCCAATATTGTAATGTTTTATTGTATTGGCCAAACTGTTTACCTTTTGGTCAAATTCTTTATAGGTCAGCTGTTCGTTTTCACAAACCAACGCTATATTTCCAGGGTATTTATTTACTGCTTCATTATATAGGTGCATTATCGTCTTTCCTCTGGGGTAATTTGCCTCCGTATCATTTAATTCATACAATATTTTATTTCTTTCAGCTTCTGTTATTATACTAAATTCATTGATCTTTATTTCCGGAGAAGTCAGTGTTGTTTCGATAACATTTAAAAAATGCCCCTTTAACTTTTCAATTCTGCTGGCTTCAAATAAATCAGTATTATATTCTATTTCACATTGAATTGTATCATCTTGCTCTGTAAAATTTAAGGTTATGTCAAATTTACTTACATAATGTCCTGTTTGATATGGCTTGGTTTGTAGATTATTTATATGTTGTGGATTTTGAACATTTATATTGGTGTTTTGAAGTACTACCATTATGTCAAAGAGCGGGTTTCTGCTCAAATCGCGTTTTATTTTTAAATCTTCAATCAGGTAATTAAATTCATAGTCTTGGTGTTCATAAGCTCCTATTGTTGATTCTTTAATTTTATTAACTAGGTTTATAAAGGAGCAATTTTCTGCAAATTGAGTGCGTAAAGCAATTGTATTTACATAAAATCCGACCTGGTTCTCCAATCCAGCATGTTCTCGACCTGCTATCGGAAAACCAACTACAATATCATTTTGCCCTGTGTATCTGTACAACAATGTTTTAACTAATGCCATCAAAGTCATAAACATGGTTACATTTCCCTTTTGACTGAATGATTTAATTTTTTTTGTCATTTCAGTACTTATCCCAAATGTAAAACGTGCACCTTTGTATGTTTGTATCTTTGGCCTGGGACGATCGGTTGGAAAATCCAATACCGGTATTTCTCCTTCAAATTGTTTTTTCCAGTAGTTTTTATGCAAAATATTATTTTCCTTGTTCCTAAGGTTGTTTTGCCAATGTGCAAATTCTTTATAGTGTATCTGAGAATCAGAAAGAGGGTTTGCTTTGTTTTGAGAATATGCATTATATAATACAAATATTTCCTTATTCAGAACATCCATTGACCATGCATCACCAATAATATGATGCATGATCATTATCATTATAAAATGATCCTTTGAAAGTTGCAGGAATTTTACCTTAAACAGGGGGCCTCTGGTCAGATCAAATGCTCTACTGATCTCTTTTTGCACTATATCATTCACAGTATCTTTTTCATATTGTGCATTTTTTAGAACTGTAATCTCCAATGAATTTATTTCTTTACCATCAAGTATTTTTTGCTTAGGTTCTCCGTCTACCTCTATGAATACAGTTCTCAGACTTTCATGTCGTGAAATAATCGTTTTATATACTTTCTTTATAACTTCTTTGTTTAAATTACCTTTTAACTCAAGAACTCCATTTAAGTTATAGGCTAGTGATGCTTCGGGAGACTGACATATGAACCACAATCTTTTTTGTGAAAATGATAAATCGTAATAAGGTTGTTTTTTTAGTTTTGGGATCAATGATTCCTTATATGTTTTTAATGAATTTATTTCTTTTGCCTGATCCTGAATAGTGGTTTTACTAAAAATATCCTTAAAATTAAGCTTTACGGATAATTCCCTGTTGATCTTATAAATTAATTGTGTTGCTTTTAATGAATGTCCCCCCAAATCAAAAAAGTTGTCATCCAAGCTTATGTTTTCTTTTTTTATTTCAAGTACCTCAGACCATATCTCGGTAAGTTTATTTTCTATCTCGTTTTGTGGAGCAATAAAATCATGTTGTTTCTTGTTTTCAGGTAACGGAAGTTTTAATTTATCAATTTTACCATTAGGGGTAAGAGGAAATCTTTCCAGTGCTATAAAATTGTCCGGAACCATATAATCCGGTAAATTATCTCGTAAATAATCAGTGAGATCAGATACTTTAATTGTTTTATCGGAAATATAATAAGCTATTATTTTTTTGTCGTTTTCAAATGAGATAAGATTAACTAAACATTCTTGTATGGCTTCATATCTTAATATAATGTTTTGTATTTCTCCCAACTCAACACGGTATCCTCTAATTTTAACCTGCTCATCATTTCTTCCTAAAAATTCAATATTCCCATTATACGTCCACCGACCTATATCATTTGTTCTATACATTAGATCTCCGGGTATAAATGGATTTTTAATAAATGACTTTGATGTTAATTCATCTTTATTTAAATATCCTCTGGAAATACCTGCTCCCGATATATATATCATTCCTTTTAATCCCTTTGGAACCAGGTTTAAATTTTCATCCAGTATATATATTTTGGTATTGGCAACTGGTTTTCCAATTGGTATATTATTTGTATTTTTATCTTCTTCTGTAACTTTATGAACCGTTGCACATACTGAATACTCCGTAGGTCCGTAAGCATTAAAATAATGAAGCTTTTTATAAAATTTCTTTACAACTTTTGGGTTTGCTGATTCCCCTGCCGTAATTAAGGTTTTTAATGTATACAAATCCTCCGGTTCAAAAAGGGACAAATATGAAGGTGGAAGGGTTACTACTGATATTAATTCCTGCTCAAGTAAATTTATAAATAATGATTTGTCTTTTATGGTTTCTCCTTCGGGTATTACCAGGCATGCTCCTGCAAAAAAAGCCATGAAAATCTCGGAAACTGAGGCATCAAAAGAAATTGAAGCAAATAATAACACATTGTCTTCTTTTGTTATGTTGAACAAGGATACCTGGTCAAGTGACATATTTACAATTCCTCGATGTTCTATCATTACTCCCTTTGGCTCTCCTGTAGACCCCGAGGTATATATAATATAAGCCAGATTATCAGAATTAATCCCGGGTAATATAATATGATCTTCTAATATTAATTCTTTCAAATTTTCTATGTTAAGAAAATCAACATCTTTTAATGTTATATATTCTTTTTGTTCAATATCATCATATAGTACAAGACGTGCATTTGAACCTGTTAAATAATTTTGTATTCTGCTCTGAGGTAAATTTTTATCTATTGGTAAAAATGACGCACCTGTTTTTAAAATTCCAAGTATACTTATGATATATGTATCTGATTTTTCTGAAACTATGGCTATTATATCTTCATTATTTATATTATAATATGATATCAGGTGTTTTGCCATGGCATCTGTATTTTTATCCAGATCTTTATATGTAATTTCAATACCATTGTATTTAACAGCCGTTTTATTTGGATTGATTTTTACTTGTTCCCTGAAAATATCTATGATACTTTTATTTAATGGGTAACTCTTTTGAGTATCATTAAACCCATGTAATAATTCATTTTTTTCATTATTACTTATAAACTGAATATCAGATAATAAATTCATAGAGGCTTATTGAAAAATATTAAATAAAAGGGTGTTAAAATGACTATAAAATTGTTCGATAAAATGAACGTCAAACAAATCAATACTATATTCAATTTTTAATTCCAGATAATCAGATCTCTCAGCAAAACTTAATCCAAGGTCCGTTAAACATACCGATTCAGTGAAATTTAATTCTTCAATCTCAATACCTTTCGATTCATAAGTTTGATCAATGTTCATGTTTTGTAATACAACATAAACATCAAAAACCGGGGACCTATTTGGATTGACAGGAATTTTAAGGTCCTTTACCATTTCATTAAAAGGATATAATTGGTACTTAAAAACCTCAATAATATTAGTTTCTACTTTTCTTAACAACGCCATGAAATCATCAGAATCAGAAACACTTATTCTAACTGGAATATAATTTAAATAATTACCAATCTGGTCTTCCAATTCTGTCAAATTTCTACCGGCAACCGGTGTGCCTACTATAATATCTTTCTGTCGGGTATATTTATTCAATAATACATAAACACATGTCATTAATGTGGTAAACAGGCTTGTATTGTTACTCTTATTGAATGAAATAATTTTAGAATAAATTTCATTTTCTATTTTAAACGATAAAATTTTGCCTTTTAGTGATTTAACAGTTGGTCTGTATGGAGCCAGCTCGATCTGTGGTAAATCCCCTTTAAGGTAATTTTTCCAGAAATCACTGTAATCTGCTGTCGACAATAAACTATTATGCCAGTAGGTATAATCTTTATATTGATATTCAAGTTTTGAAATGATTGTTTCCAAGTTATTTGAAATGGCATTATATTCTTTAAAAAGTTCATTAAATAAAAGACGTAACGACCAGCCATCACAAATAATATGATGTATGGCAATAATCAGATAGTATTTATTGTCTTCATAATTAAGGATTTTGAAACGAAATAATGAACCATCGGTTAAATCAAATGGTTTGTTTATATCCTCAAGTTCATCTCTTAAAATTTTATCTAAATTTTTAAACCCTTTAAAATCAATGAATTTTATTGAATGTTTCAACAAATTAAGATCATGAATAATTTGTTTTGGCTCATTATTTATTTCTTGAAATGAAGTCCTTAAAATTTCGTGTTTATTAACAATATTCAG
>JBNLCS010000947.1:0-4185 GCA_050303935.1 Bacteroidales bacterium | reverse complement strand
GATACCATTTCGGAAAAGATTATTGCAAAGGCACGTGGTACAATTTGGGCAGGTACCTATCGAAAGCTCCTCCCCTATTTTGAAACCACTGCACAACACGCTTTTGAATCCGGTATAAAAGTTATGGTGCGGATTACCGTTGAGTTTCATGAAATTTATGGCTTAAGCCTGAACATTATTGACATTGACCCGGCGTATACCCTTGGCGACTTAAGGCAACAAAGACAACAGGCCATTGAAAAATTAAAAGCTGAAGGTGTTTTTAATATGAATAAAGAGCTTCAATTGCCTGATGTTATTCAAAAAGTTGCCATTATTTCATCAAAAACGGCTGCCGGCTTAGTGGACTTTATTGATCAACTTGAAAATAATTCAGGGGGCTATGTGTTTTATTATAAACTGTTCCCTGCTGTTATGCAAGGTGACGAATCAGAACAATCTATTATTAATGCCCTTGAAGCAATATACAATTATGAAGATTTCTTTGACACGGTTATCATAATCCGGGGGGGAGGTTCAAAAACTGATTTATCATGTTTCGATAAATATTGGCTTGCTTACCATGTATCACAGTTCCCATTACCTGTAATCACTGGCATAGGCCATGAACAGGACGATACGGTTACAGACTTAATTGCCAATACCCGGTTAAAAACACCCACTGCTGTAGCATCATTCCTTATCGAAAAAGCCGAAATATTTGAAGAAAACCTTGATAATCTGTTTTTCAGTTTCAGGGAACAGGTTTTACAACTTGTGGCTGATAAAAAACAAGAACTTATCAGGTTGACCTCTACAATGAACAGCGATGTGAAATTACTTTTGGTAAATAAAAAGGAAAATTTAAAATCGATTTTACAGCGAACTAAAAATGAAACCAAGGTTTTTATACGTACCAAAAACAAGAAAACAACAAACCTTGCTGAAAAAACAAAACATACTACAAAAAATAACCTGACCAAAGACGAAGTTTACCTTGAAAGTTGCAAATCCAACCTTTCATCGCAATTAAAAAACTATATGAAAAATAAAAAAACAAGTATACAAAACCTGTCTCGGTTAAACCAGGCTTTTAACCCGCAAAATGTTTTAAACAGGGGATATTCCATAACTTACTTTAATAACAAACTGCTAACAGATAGCCATGAAATAAATCCGGGCGATAATATAAAAACACGTCTTAAAAAAGGGACCATATCAAGTAAAATAACCAAAAACAGTTAAATAGTATGGCAAAAAAAGCTAAAACATATAACGAATCAATCACAGAAATTGAAGAAATACTGGAGAAAATTGAAAATGAAGAGTTAGACGTAGATGAGCTGGCCGAAAAAGTAAAAAAAGTATCGCAATTATTAAAAGAATGTAAAAACAAATTGCATAAAACGGAAAAAGAAGTGGAAGATATTTTGAAGGAAATGGAAGAGTAGGATAGCTTATAGCTTATAGTTGATAGCTTATAGTTGATAGTGTGGGTGAATCAAATAACTTATAATTTTATAAAATTAAATAAATACAAACAAGAATATGTCAACAACGTTAAATGCAGAAATAATAAAAGGGTTGGTACAAGACCTTGAAGCCGGTTTTGCAATTTACGTGAACAAAGATACCGGGGAACTGAAAACAATACTTGACCATGGAGACTATTACGATCTCACTGGTAATGATTATTGGGAAAAAGAAATGGAAGAAATAGAAAATGAATGGCCGAACCTGGCAGTGGTGCATCCACCTGCTTCTCATGAAAGTTTTGAGTACATGGAAACTTTTGTAAATAAGGTAGATGAAAAAGGGTTCCGGGCAGAGCTAATAAATACATTGAACAAAAGAAGGCCATTTGCAACTTTTAAGGCACTGGTTGAATCATCAAAATATAGGGAAGAATGGTTTTTACACAGAAGCTCATGGCATTATAATTACCTGGTGACCCAATTAAGTTATGATGGGATACATGTAGCTGAATAATTTACTCTTTATGAAAAAGATAACCCTGTATATCTCGTTATTTTTTACACTGTTACATGTTTTTGTAATTTGGATGCTCAATTTTAATACCCCCGTATTTATTAACAAGTCTTCAGAATTTATCACATACCAAATTGAGAAAAGTTTCAAACATGAATTTAAGAAAATGAAACTGCCCGGTGTTTTTGCTTCGGCTAAATCATTTTTAGAAAACCGGGCACATATTACTGAAAAATTTGAAGAATTGGTAAAAAATGAGATACCAGTGATCATTGACGAAATGAATAAAATGGGTAACGATGCTTTTCCTTCTGTCGATGAAACTTTCAATACTTTCAGGTCTTTTACTGATCCGTCATACCTAAAAAAGTGGTTAAAACATCGATTTTATTCAACATTGCAATCATTGAAACGCAGCTTGAATATATTTTTATGCACAAATTTAGCTGTTTTTCTTTTTATAATTATATTACAACAAAAGCAACAGGGATCCACAACCCTGACTGTTTTATCTTTAATCTGTATTATCGCTGTTCTCATTAGCTCAGTTATTTATTTGTTCAACCAAAACTGGTTTTTTGCAATTATCAGTAATTCCTATATTGATATGGGATATTCTGTAATTTTTATAATTATTTTTCTTATACTTGCCGATTTAGGATTAAATAATGGAAAGATTAGTAAAAAGCTTGGATATTTTGGTTAATTTCCGTAAACATCTATTTTTGTTTCCTTTTTTGCTAAAAAACCCTTTCTGTAAATAATAATTTAGTTATATTCAATTGAAATAAATACCTTGGTATAAATGAGCTATAGATATCAACAAATATTTTTTGACCTTGATGGCACACTTGTTGATTCTTTTGAAGGAATTGAAAAAGGTTTTCAATATGTTTTCCAAAACACGGGAATAAATGGAATTTCAACTTCTGATATAAAAAAAAGAATTGGGTCACCTTTGTCTGAAACAATGGATATTTTTATGAAAAACCAACCCGACAAAAGTGGTGTAGCTGTTAGCCTTTTCCGTAATTATTACAACAAATATGGAATGTATGAAAGTAAATTATACAATGGTGTTGAAATATTACTAAATGCATTGAGCAAACAAACCAACATATTTATTATCACGGCTAAACCATCAGCCGTAGCAAAAAAAATGCTCGAATTTCATCAAATTGCCCATCTTTTTACTGATATCAAAGGATGCGATGCCGATGGCAAGAGTTTTAGTAAATCTGTATTGCTTAAAAACACGGATATAAATACAAAGTCAGCTATTGTTGGTGACAAACCCACTGATATTATTGCCGGAAAAGAAAATGGCATGGATACCATTGGTGTTTTATACGGATTTGGTACACGTGAAGAAATGGCAACCTCAAAACCTGATCATATCGTTTCTTCCGTAAAGGAATTACATGATTTACTTTTGAATTAAAATGAGGTTCATCTATAACATTTCTGTTTTATTTTATTCTAGCGTAATACATTTGGCATCTGCTTTTTACAAAAAAGCCCGGCTATGGGTAAACGGCAGAAAAAACTGGGATGCTTCTCTTAAAAGTAAAATTAAAACCGGTGAAGATTGGATTTGGTTTCATTGTTCTTCAGTGGGCGAATATGAAGATAGTTGTGAAATTTTTAAGAAAATAAAAGGATCATTTCCAAAAACTAAAACGCTTTTAACTTTTTTTTCACCATCAGGGTACGAATTATTAAAAAACACACAAGAATATGATTTAGTAACCTATTTGCCCATAGATACCAAAAAAAACGTTCAAAAGTTTCTTGACATACTTAACCCTAAGGCAGTATTTTTTAGTAAATCTGAGCTTTGGCTTAATATTACTACAGAAATTAAGCAACGAAACATTCCCTTGTTCCTTATCTCGTTACGATTTTTTAGTTATAGCAATTATTTCAAGTGGCCAATAAAGTACCTGTTTAAAAAAGTCTTTTTTAATTTTCACCATATTTATTGTCAGGATGATTTTACAAAAAACATGTTGCAAAAATCATTTAACTATACAAATACGAGCATTACCGGGAATACCAGGTTTGACCGGACCCTCTTTCAATCAAAAAACAAAAAATATTTTCCGGAAATTGAAAAATTTATAAATGGTAGTTTTATTGTAATTGCAGGAAGTACATTATCAAAAGATGTGAAAAATTTACTTTACGCATATGATAAACTTTCAAAACTTACTATAA
>JBNLCS010000946.1:0-3903 GCA_050303935.1 Bacteroidales bacterium | reverse complement strand
AATTTTTTACGTGAAAAATTTGTTTTGCAAAATAAGGAAAGCCAAAAAACGGATATAACCCAACTGCTAACAATTTTTCATAAATTGTTTGTATATACAGGAATTGGATACGTTGTTGCTGGGTTATTGACGGATATAATTGAAATAACGATGGAATATAATGATGGTTTCAATAAGGAATACCTGACAGTTGGGATTATTTTATTTTTTATAGGACTGGGATTTAAATTTGCCAACGAAAAGTTACAAAGGAAAAATTGGGACTGACCCTTGGTATATTTTTTACTTTGATAAGATAAGCTTAAATTTTTAATATATGCAACGTTTAATAATTGTTATAGCCCTAGCACTTAGTACATTTTCGTGTGAAAAAAATAATAAAGAAGATAGTTTGCCAAAGGAGATGTTGAACGGTAAATGGCAATCACTTGAAGAAAATTCTTTTGGTTGTAACCAGCAATTAGAAATTTCAGATACAACGTTGAGCGAAATTAAAATATGTGCAGGAATTCCTGCTAAGTTCAAAGCAAAAAATTTTTCATTTAATGGAAAAATAATAAAATACAAACTTTATGGTCTACATTTTGAATATCAAGTATCAGAATTAACAAAAGACAGCATGGTGCTTGGTTATTCTGAAAAAATAAAATATTTCAGGGTAAATTAGCAACTGTTTGTGTGTGCCAGAATTCATGATAAGACAATATTTTCCGGTATCATAATATTATGTCTGTAATGATAATATTAGCATTTAATTATAGTAAATGAACTTTCACATTCGTATTTGCTAAAAACAAGTGAGAATATAGAAACTATGAATATTTAATAAAATATCTTAATTTAGTATAATTATAGATATATTAAAATTGCTACACCATGTGAAATTACCTGTAAACCATTGTAATATATAGTAAAGCAATTAATATCAATTTTTTTGGTACTTAAGTTGCCGAATGTATAGCTAAAAATAATCCTTAAATAGTAAAACTTATGAAAATAAACGACAAGCACCGATTGGTTGACGATGCTCGCCTGGATGAACGGGAACAGACCAAGTCCCTTTTTAAATCACCAGAATTTAGACAAAACAATTATCCTGATTCCATAATTATCCATTACACGGCCATGTTTGATTACGAAGCTGCTATTCGTTCCCTTTCGGATTATAATCCCGATGGTGGGAATGCATCAGCCCACCTGGTAATTGGCAAAAAGGGCGAAATGGCCCAGTTGGCACCCTTTAATTACCGTACCTGGCATGCTGGGACTAGTTCATACAAAGGCAGGAGCGGATATAACAACTTTTCAATTGGGATTGAAATTGATAACCTGGGCTGGTTGGAACATTTCGAAGATGGCGATTTTTATTCACGTAAAGAGTTGCAGAAATATTATCCCGACAATCCGCAAGCTAAACGTTCACGCGACCAGGTCACCAAGGCTCGTCACTGGAACACCAATTTCCCCTACCAGTTTTGGGATAAATATACAACAGAACAACTTGATGCCGTGCGCGATATTTGCCAATTATTGTGTAAACAATATACCATTAAGGAAATTTTAGGGCACGAAGAGATCGCAGTAAACCGTAAATCAGATCCCGGTCCTGATTTTCCAATGGAATGGCTGCGAAAAGAAACCCTGTTTAAAGGTCGTGAAGGGGATGATAGTGCTGATGAGTTGGAGTTTCAGCCTTTTGATGGCAAAACGATGGCAACAAAACTTAATATAAGGACCGGACCAAGTGCGAATGAAGCAAAAGCGGCGCAACCCCTCGTACAAGGCACACCTGTACGTGTTTTAGAAAAGGCAGGAAACTGGTACAAGATAAAAACAGAAATAACCGGTTGGGTACATTCCGATTATGTGAAATAACCAATTAATTTTAAACCAAATACATAGTTTTATGAAATTTATACGTTGGTTAATACTAGTAATTGTAATTATAACAATAGGTTACATGGTTATGGATTACTTGGGTTATTATATTGAATGGAAGATCCCGGCTATTGCCCTTGTAGTACTTGCCCCAATTGCACAGGCGTTAAGAAACTTTTCACAACGTCCTGAAAAAATATTTGAAAATGATAAACCTGATAGTTCCCAGTGGTAATTGATTTTACTTTAAATAAAACATAATAAATTATTTGTAATGAAGAAGATACTTGTTTCCATTATAATCAGTTTTTTGGTTGGTTTTGGTATTGCAATTGCCTTGCCTGCTATAAAAAATCTTAAACTGGATTATTCACTAATTCTTGCGGTAGGGTTACCCATTTTTGCATGGATCATATTGGTGGTATTATACCTGTGGAAATTAACAAAAACGTTTTTGTTAAACGGGGACAGTAATGTAGAAAATCCTTACAAGGCTGAAACCATGGGATTGCCAAGAGGTACGATACGGGGTATTTTAACCTTAACCCTATTATTTATAGCTATTTTATTACAGTTATATGCAATAAGGCACGATGCGCTTGAAAAAATAAATGTTATGATGGGTGCATTTGAATTAATGCTTGCATTTTATTTTGGAAGTAAAGTAATGCACCATTTGTCTGCTACCGATAAATATAAAACACAAGCAGTGGCAGAGGCAAATAAAACCAATACGCAACCTGTTTCTGATTTTGATGATCCGGAAGCCAAGGGCTGAAATTTATAAATTATCGATTTAAAGATGCCTTCAATAAACAAAAAAAGATATTTGAAAAAAATTATTACCAGATGGGATAAAGTGGTTTTTGTTGGAAGCATTGCCGGATTAATTTTTTTGGCAATAGTAACTTTTTATCGTCATGGTTATCTTAAAAATTTAGAAGAAGGCGTAAATAAAAACGAAGTATACCAAAAAATAGAGGAATTAGAGCGTGAAAACAAAAAATTACACCTGCAGGTAATTGAATTGAAGAAAAAAATCAAAGAATATGAAAAAACCAATACCCTCACAAATTGATAAAAATAAGTATTTGATTATTATTTCTTTAATAATTATCATCTTAAGCAATGGTTGCCAACTGCGAAGTAAAAAATCGTTGGTAATAAGCCGGCTTCAGAAAACTGCTAAAATTGCAACGCAAGAAGTTTCTTTATCAAAATATGTATTTTATAACGATGAAAAAAAAATATTGCCACGTTTACGAGAAAAACCATCAATATTATTATTAACAAAAGCCAAGGTTAAATTTGGGGTTGACCTTACAAAAATACGTCCTGAGGATGTAGAAATACAAGGTGATATAATACGTCTCGACCTGCCACCTGTTGAAGCATTAAATTTCTCAATGCCTATTGAAGATGCTGAAATGATGGATATTGATGCTAAAGACTGGTCAACAAAAAGAAAAAATGATCCCGTAAAAATTGATGAAATGTTACGCATGGCACAAAGTGAAATAGAGAAAACTATAGAAAAGATGAACCTTGCAAAGGCAGCAGAGGACCGTACCCGTTCATTTTTAACAGCTTTTCTTGAGCAATTAGGCTTTGGTGCTGCAATTATCACTTTTAAAACTGAAAAGGAACAAAAGAAAGCAGATAAAAAAACTAACGATGAAATGGCTTTAAACGAATGATACCAATGAAAAAAAATAACATATTCAATTATATATTACTATCCGTTTTAGCCGTTTGGCTAACAGCTTGTGGCAGGTTAAATGATTATATAAAAACACCTGTTACGATACGTTCGGCTAAAGATATAGGTGAATTGATCAGTGCGGAATATCATGGTGAGGTTTACCAGTCGTACAGAAAATATGTGTATGAGAATAAATTAAATAACTATAAAAAGCTTTTTGATCAGTTACGCTATATTTTTGATACCATAAGCCAGGGCCCTGACGCAATAAATTATATAAACAATCCTGCAAAGCTCGGCACGTTAAATAGGGTGGATAAAAA
>JBNLCS010000945.1:0-7880 GCA_050303935.1 Bacteroidales bacterium | reverse complement strand
AATTATTTTTTTAATAATTCAGTTGCTTCATTTTCATCAGGAACTTCAATTTCGCCCCAGTTTTCACCTCTCTTTATTCTTGTTACCTGCATTTCACTAATACTGAACAATTTTGCAATAATGTTCTGTTTTACACCTCTTTTCAACATCGATTTTAATAACCGGACATCTTCAGGTTTAAGTTTTGAACTGGTAACAATTTTCTTTCCAGACTTTCTTCTATTTTCCTGGATACGTTGAAACATACGTTTATACGCTTCATCTTTTGTAACCCACTGCAAATTGGTATAATGATTATTTTGCTTGTTCCAGTCAAGGTGAATAACGGTATCCTGACCTTCTGCAGTTTTGGGAACAAATAATTCAGCTGTGATTTTGTGAACAAGATGAGATTTGGTTTTACCATTCGTACGGAAACTAACACTTAAGAATCCACGGATATTACCTGGGCGTACCAGTCTTCCGTCAACTTTATTATAAACAAAGCTTCTGATTCTTCCATAATTACTTACTTCATAGTGTTTATCCGCCCATGGAATTTTTTTCCATTCCTCATCATCAATTTTACGTAACCTTCTTTTTTCCATTTTTTAAATTTTTATGTGAGCATAGCAAAGTTACAAAATTTATTTAATAACGCTAAATAATTAATGCTAATTATACATTTTATTAACTTACTGTTAACAATTTATATCTATAAATTAATCATTTTATATGTTTAAAATGCAGTTTTACATAACGTGAAATTATACTGTTGTTAATAACTACGATTTTATATTCGTGTTAAATTCTTTAAACTTACAATACATTTACATATTTAAATTTATTTTAGTAATTTGAATTAGCATAAATTTTAAAATGAATAATCTAAAATATTTTTTGATCATACTGTTGGTGAGTGCAATATTTACTTCATGCGGAACTTCTGTTATGATGACAAGAAGTGGTAATAAAATTAAAAATCACCATATATCAGATCATAACAAACGATACAAACACATGAAAGACTGCGAAGAAAAATTCATGCGTCGTTTTAACAGGATATATTCTAAACAACAAAAAAAACAATCAGAAACAGAAATAACCACACCTTTCTTTTCTACAAACGCCTCTATCAATAAAACAAAATAATACTATTTACCAGGGTATTTCTTTCATTGGATAATAATCCACAAATCCTTTTGTGCCATTATTACCGGCATCACCGATTCCTCCAGGCTTACCATTTCTACCCGGTAACCCATTTGGATTTCCTTTGCCGCCTGCACCTGATTTACCACCTAATCCGGGATTGCCTCCCGCACCCCCTGTCCCGGGTTCACTTATCACTGTAACCATGTACAAATATTTTTCTGCTTCCGGGGTAAGGTGCATATAAAAATTACCACCATTTCCACCATCACCACCCATTCCGCCAAAGCCACCCCATCCACCGTCACCACCTTTAGATCCACCACCAAATTGTTCTTGTGTAACTAAAGTTGAATCATTAATAACCTTTTTAATTATTTCTTTCTTGCCATCCATTCCCACACCGCCATCTCCTCCATTTCCGCCATCTCCTCCGTTGCCACCATTTCCACCACAGCTCTTAATAGTAATAGTACCACCTCTTGTATTTATCAAAAAGAATTTATTTTGCCCTGAATATGAATCTTTTACTATCACTTTCATTAATTTCTGATTTATTACAGAATCATAATAAACATCGGCAAAAAAATCAACATCTGCACCTGGACGGCCTGGCTGACCATAATATCCATCTTCACCATCTTGTCCGGCATTTCCATGATCACCATTTTTTCCATGGATTCCATTAGCCCCATTTAAACCACCTAAACCCTTTGTATAATATTTGTAATTCCCTTTATAATCAAGTACAATTCGTTCTTTTACAATTAAATCAGGGTTCGAACGGGAAACTACGTCAAACCCTACCTGATGATTATCTATTTTAAACAAGTCCGGTTCTATGTAAAATTTTCCATTAATAAATTCCCCTCCCCAAGATTGTACCCTATAATGGTTAAAAGATAGCTGACTATTGGGTAACTTATTAGCTTCAAGCTTCTGACCATTATTAAAATTAGAAACAAGGCGATATTTTACTACTTCTCCGGGTACTTTTGCATAATCGTAAACAGGAAATACATTTATTGCAGTTTCGTAATTTAATGGAATAATTTTCATGGTTTTAACAGAAGGCTTTTTTTTAACATAAACCATGACTTTAATATTACCATTTCGAACCACCTCAGAATTATAAGGAATATATATTTTCCCATCGCTATACTCAGCTCCCTGGCACACGACAATAAAATGCCGCCAGCCCATTATTCCCCCGGCTATACCCCATGTTCTTTTATTTTGTTTCCCTTCTATTTCAGCATCTATTCCAATTTCAACATGCTTACCAGGAATAATTACCTGATTTGAATCATAAATAATATTGAGTTTCTTAATTTTTTCTTTATGAATAGGTTTTGAATTTGTTATCTGGGTAATACCTAATAAAACACCAATTATGAGCGATACAGGTTTATTATACTTATGGTTCATAACATTGATTTTGAACAAATAGTTCAATTTTTATACCAAAGTTTAAATATATTTTCGAATTTTATTTTGTATAAATGAGAACTGTTCATACTATAATGTATTTAAACCTCGAAAGATCTGAGAAGTAAAGATTAGAAACATATATTATATTACTGATTATCAATATTTTAATGTGCTTCAAGCCAGTTATTTCCACTACCCATTTCCACAATCAATGGTACTTTCAGTTGAACCGCATTTTCCATTTCTTGTTTCACTATTTTCTTAACATCCTCTAATTCATCATGTTGAACATCAAATATCAATTCATCATGCACTTGCAAAATCATTTTTGAATTGATTTGTTTCACGTGAAACATTTCACTTATTTTTACCATTGCCAACTTAATTATATCCGCTGCAGAACCCTGAATTGGAGCATTAATTGCATTTCGTTCAGCTACTCCCCTAACTACTCCATTACGTGAATTTATATCCTTTAAATAGCGCCTCCGGCCCATCATTGTTTCAACATATCCTGTTTCACGTGCTTTTTTAATACACTCATCCATATACATTTTAACTCGCGAGAAGTTTTCAAAATAGCCATCAATTAATTCTTTTGCTTCCGATCTGGGTATATTTAATCGCTGAGAAAGACCAAATGCCGATATTCCGTAAATTATACCAAAATTGGCCGTTTTTGCATTTCTTCGCATATCTCCTGTAACTTTATCAAGAGGTGTATTGTATATTTTGGCAGCTGTGGCCGTGTGAATATCTTCTCCTCTTTCAAAAGCCTCAATCATATCCCTGTCACCAGACATATGGGCCATTAACCTGAGTTCAATTTGTGAATAATCAGCCGCTACCAATATATGATTATTGTCCGAAGGAATGAACGATTTTCTTATTTCTTTACCTCGTTCTTCCCGTATAGGAATATTTTGTAAATTAGGTTTGTTTGAACTTAGCCTACCGGTAGCAGCTACTGCTTGATTAAACGAAGTATGTATTTTCCCTGTTTTATTATTTATCAAACCAGGTAATGCTTCTATATACGTTGATAATAATTTTTTTAATGACCGAAAATCAAGAATCAAACTAATAATTGGATGTTTATCTTTAAGTTTTATAAGTGTTTCTTCACTTGTTGAGTACTGTTTTGTCTTTGTCCTTTTTGCATTCTCATCTATTTTCATGCGGTCAAACAATACTTCACCCAATTGTTTAGGCGATGCAATGTTGAATTCATACCCTGCATGCTGATAAATTTTTTGTTCCGTTATTATTGCTTCTTCCTGCAATATTTTTGCATATTCGTTTAAACTATTTACATCTAACGTAAAACCTGCTTTTTCAATATCAGCCAACACAAGTGTTAGAGGCATTTCAATTTCGGTGGCCAATGGTAATAAATTTTCTTTTTTTAATTGTTTTAGTAAAATATCTTTTAATTTGTAAGTTATGTCGGCATCTTCTCCCGCATATTCTTTTACTTTTTCAACTGGCACAGATCGCATGCTTAACTGATTTTTTCCCTTTGCTCCAATTAAACTTTCAATACTCACCATTTGGTAATCAAGATAAATGTTTGCCAGATAATCAAGCCCATGTTTTAATTCTGGTTGCAATAAATAATGAGCAATTAATGTGTCAAATATTTTACCCTTGACAAATACATTGTAGTTCATTAATATTAAAATATCGTATTTAATATTTTGACCAATTTTAGATATTTGATCATTTTCAAATACATGTTTAAAACAATTGACTACTGACTGGGCTTCGTTTTTATCTGAATTTACCGGCACATAATACGCTTCCGACGGAGCAATGGAAAATGCCATTCCTACTAAATCTGCTTTATGCCATTCTAATCCTGTGGTTTCCGTATCAAAACAAAATTCATGTTGGTTTTCAAGTAATTTAACCAACTCATTTATTTTCTCAATGCTATCAACCAACCGATAATTATGAGGTGTATTTTCAATATTTTTAAATTTTTTACCCGGTATCTCCGTGTATTCCACATCATTATCAAAAAGTGTTGGTTGAGAAGTAGTTAAAGGTTCATTATTTCGTTGTGCAACAACTCGTTGCATTAATGTTTTAAACTCAAGCTCGTTAAATATTTTAACCACTTCATTCTCATCTTTCCCTCCAACAACATATTCATTAAAATTACCCTCAACAGGAACATTTACATCAATGGTAACCAGTTTTTTCGACAGTTTTATCAGATCTATATTATCTCGTATATTATCCTTTTGTTTCCCTTTTAACTGTTCAACATTTTCTATTAACTTTTCAACTGTTTCAAATTGAGAGATTAATTTAATTGCTGTTTTTTCCCCTATTCCCGGTGCCCCCGGTACATTATCAGAACTATCTCCCATTAGTGCAAGAACATCAATAACTTCCAAGGGGTTCCTGATACTATAACGATCATTTACCTCCTTTACTCCCATTATTTCTGATTCATTTCCACCTTTCTTTGGCTTGTAAACAAAAATATTTTCTTTAACCAACTGGCAGTAATCTTTATCAGGAGTCATCATGTAAACCTTAAATCCCTCATTTACAGCCCTGTGAGCTAGTGTACCTATTACGTCATCCGCTTCATATCCATTTACTTCAACCTGCTTTATATTAAATGCATTAATTATTTGCTTTATATACGGAACAGATCTTTTAATATCTTCCGGTGTTTCTTCCCGATTGGCCTTGTATTCAGCATACATTTCGTTCCTAAAAGTTGGGCCAGGAGGATCAAACACAACTCCCAAATGACTGGGTTGCTCCTTTTGTAAAATTTCGAGCAACGTATTTGTAAACCCAAAAATAGCTGAAGTATTTAATCCTGTGGATGTAAACCGGGGGTTCCTTATAAATGCATAATATGATCTAAATATTAAAGCGTAGGCATCCAGAAGAAACATTTTTTTTTCACTTTCCATATGGTTGTTCTTTTTAGGGAAAATTAGATATAAAATAATCATTTAACAAAAAATATTATTTCTACATAACTACATAAAAAAATGAAAATACTGTTAAAATTACTTTAGATAACTAGAAAACCTTTCAGATTAGCATTACAATTTGTAAAACGTGTAATAAAATGATTATAAACATTTTACAAATCATTACTTAATGTAACATTTGAATTTTATTGTGATTTAAAAATAAAAATAAATATGCTTTAAGTAATACCCTATAGAATATCTAATTAACAGATAATTAAAACTTATTAATTGTCGTTTGCATGCCATTCGGCAAATGAAGTGGCTGTTTCCTGTAACCTGGCAATTTTTAGCGTAACCTGTTCAGGTAATCTGGAATTTACTTTTTTAACAAAATCAATCAATAAATTTTCGCATGTAGGTTGATATGGTTTTAAAATAATATTTGTATAAATGGATCTCATTGAATCAACAATATCTTTGGGTGTACCCTCTTGCAATACAACTGCATGATCATAAATACTAACTACTTCTTCCCTGATGATTTTATTCAGATCTTTAAAGTCTATTACCATTCCCCATTTAGGACTAGACTTGTTTTCAATTGGTTTTCCTAAAACCGTTACACTGAAAATGTAAGAATGCCCATGAATATTTTTACACGCACCATCATACCCCGATAAAGCGTGGGCCATTTCAAAATTGAATTGTTTTGTAACCCTTATCTTTGTCATCTACCTAATCTATTTCACTTAGAAACTATAAACAAGCACATTTGTTCAAACATTCAATTATTTTACCAAGGTTCATATCTTTAATGTAGTAATAGGTGTTTTTCCCTTCACGCTGAGAAAGAAGCACACCTTTGTCTTTAAGAATACCCAAATGGTGAGATGTTGTAGATTGCTCAATACCAAGCATTTGATGTATTTCTGAAACAGTTAACCTTTTTCCGCCATCAAGATAATTTAATATGGTAATCCGCATTGGATGTGCAATTGCTTTTAATATTCCTGCAGCCCTTTCCAATTGTTCTGCTGTTAATTGATTGAAATCCATAATATTACGTATACGGTTACTAATATAATTTAACAAATGCAAATATATAAATATATTGTTTTATATGGATTTTAATATACTCTTTTTTCAATATTATGTTACATTTACAAAAATTATTAGATAGAAATATTCGATGTCTTCAAAACACACAATAACGAAACCTATTTATTTTGAGTTAAAAAAATTTAACAAATCTTTTGCTTCTCATTTTAAGTTAAATATTCCTTTACTCAATTATATTACCACATTCGTTGTTAAAAATAAATCAAGTCAGTTCAGGCCCATTTTAATATTTCTCATTGCAAAACATAGCGGAACTATTACAGATTCAACTTACACGGCTGCAACATTGGCTGAACTGATGTATACTTCGAAACTTATTCATAATGATGTTAAAGCCCGTGATTACAAAAGAGGTTTAAAAACTTCATTTACAAACTTTTGGAATTCTAAAGTATCCGTTTTGTTAGGTGATTTAATACTTTCAAAAGGATTGCTAATGGCGATGAACAAAAAAGAATATAAAATACTTGAAAGTTTATCTCTTTCGTTTAAAGATACAATTGAATCGAATTTACTGAAGCAAAAATTTGAAAGTATTGATATTGTAAACAAAACCCAATACCAGGAATATGCTTTTAAAAATAGTATTTCATTTATTTCCTCATGCATAAAATCCTCTGTTTTGAGTAATAATAGTGGTTTCAAAACTGATGAATACGATGAATTTAGTTACAATTTTGGAATGTCTTTCCAAATAAAAAAAGACTTGGAATATGTCGATACCAATTTTATTAAAAAACAAAAATCCGGAAACCATGCTGTTAAATTACTTTACCCTGTTATTTTAGCTATAGAAAAATTGGATACTGATGATAAAGTAACATTTTTGAACCTAACAAATAAATACTATTTAAATAAAAATGACATTCGCAACTTTATCGGAATTCTAATTAAATATGATATTATTCACCTTGTAAATAACGATATCCAACATTACCTGAAAAAAGCATTTGAATCACTGGATAAAGAGATTGAGGTACCTATTAGAAATTCATTAAAGCATTTAATTAACAATTACTTATAAGTAAATACTTAAATTATTTATTCAGGAAATCAATTATTTTTAACGTTTTCGATTTTCCAATTACTTTTTCAATATCTCCTATCTTTGCCAATCTCAACTTATCTATTGATTTAAATTCTTTTAAAAGTAGAATTCGGGACTTTTCCCCAATCCCTTTTATCTCATCTAGTTCTGAAATTAACATTTCATTACCTCTTTTTAAACGATGATGGGTTATACCAAACCTATGAGCT
>JBNLCS010000944.1:0-4852 GCA_050303935.1 Bacteroidales bacterium | reverse complement strand
ATCAATTGTTCTGTATTTATCAGCCAGTTCCATAATAGATGCAAAATCACCGCTTAGTTCAGGGTCTATTGTAGTGATCTTACCTTCATATACCTCACCTGTTGATCCATTAAGGGAAATCCAGTCACCTTCTTTAAGAGTAATTCCTCCAGCCGTAAGGGTACGTGCTTTACCATTAATTTTACATTCGCCGGCGCCTGATACACAGCATTTTCCCATACCACGGGCCACAACTGCAGCATGTGAAGTCATTCCTCCGCGAGCAGTTAAAATACCTTTAGCAATGTCCATACCTTCAAGGTCTTCTGGAGATGTCTCGATACGGGCAAGTATAGTTACCGGGAATTTTTTAGCTTCGTCAGCATGGAAAACAAGTTGACCAGTGGCAGCGCCTGGTGAGGCAGGGAGACCTTTGGCCACTACATTAGCCGATTTGATCGCATTCTTATCGAAAACCGGGTGTAAAAGCTCATCAAGTTTATTTGGTTCCTGACGTAATACAGCCGTTTTTTCATCTATCATTCCTTCTTTTAACATATCCATGGCAATTTTTACCATAGCGGCTGCAGTACGTTTTCCGTTACGCGTCTGTAACATCCAAAGTTTACCATCTTGTATGGTGAACTCGAGGTCTTGCATATCTTTAAAATAGTTTTCCAGGTTTTTCTGTGTTTCATACAATTCTTTGTATGCAGAAGGCATAGATTCCTCTAAAGACGGATATTTTGAGGCTCTTTCTTCTTCAGAAATACTGGCTAATTGGGCCCAGCGTAATGAACCTTCTTTTGTAATTTGTTGAGGGGTACGAACACCTGCTACTACATCTTCACCTTGCGCGTCAATTAAATATTCTCCGTTAAAAACGTTTTCACCGGTCGCTGCGTCACGGGTAAAAGCAACCCCTGTACCAGAGTTTGAACCCATATTACCAAACACCATTGCCTGAACATTTACAGCTGTTCCCCATTCTTCAGGAATCTGGTTCATAGCACGATAATAGATGGCGCGTTCGTTCATCCAACTGTCAAATACTGCGCAAACTGCTCCCCATAATTGTTCCCAAGGATCAGTAGGAAAATCTTTTCCTGTTTTCTTTTTAACGGCTGCTTTAAATTTAGTTACTAATTCTTTTAAGTCTTCTACTCCAAGGTCAGTATCATTTTCAACTCCTTTAGCTGATTTAACTTCTTCCATTATCTCTTCAAAAGGATCGATGTCTTCTTTTGATTCTGGTTTCATTCCTAGAACCACATCTCCATACATTTGAACAAACCGGCGGTATGAATCCCATGCAAAACGTTCGTTTCCTGATTTTTTTGAAACAGCTAGTACAGCTTCATCATTCATTCCCAGGTTCAACACGGTATCCATCATACCTGGCATTGATACCCTTGCTCCAGACCGAACAGACATTAATAACGGGTTGTCTTTTGATCCAAAACCCATACCCATAATATCCTCAACCTTTTTCATGGCTGATTCAACTTCACCTTTCAACAAAGCAACCACTTTTTCTTTACCAAGTTCATTATATTCAGTACAAGTATCTGTTGTAATGGTAAACCCGGGAGGTACAGGAACTCCAATAAGGTTCATTTCTGCAAGGTTAGCACCTTTTCCTCCTAATAGATTTTTCATGTCGGCTCTACCTTCAGCCTCTTTGTTTCCAAAAGTGTAAACTCTTTTAACTGACATTTTGTATTATTTTAAGTTATATAATTATGTTTATTAATAATTCTGAATAGAACATATAATTGTGGAATGTTTTTGACCTTATTTTTTTATATACAGACTGTTTGTTAATGCTGCTTTTATTCATGCTCTTACTGCAAGCTTTTTGTTGTCCTTAGCCTTTTAAAAAGACTTAATTAATTGACCTTCAATTTTTAAAAGGACAAATGTATTAAAAAACTATTAAACAAGGGGGGCAAAGCTAAGAAAAATTAGCTGGTAATCATCTTAAATAAATATGTTTAACAGTATACTTTGACAATTTTAGTAGATTGTAATACTTTAATTAATATATTTTTACATTCTTTCTATATAATATCATATTCTATTATTTGTCATCAAGAATCTTTGTTGATAAATTACTTACATGACTAGTTTCTTATTTAAATTCAGTCTAAATTTTAGTTTTTATGAACTTTATGAAAAAAAAGTAGTAAAAGATGCTGTTATGTGTTGAATTTTTCAATAGCTTAATTTAATTAATTTTAAAACGTGATATATGAAATCGAAAACTTTAGTATTAATTGGGGCAATTCTCGTGTCAAATTTGTTTTTTACAAAAAATATGAGGGCACAGGAAAACAAACAAAATGTTATTACACTTAGTATTTCAAACTTAGCTCTAGTGACGCCAACAGTTTATTACGAAAGGGTTTTGAGTGATAAAACCAGTGCCAAAATGGGTTTGTATTATACAGGTTTTACCATTTCAGAAACCAAAATGTCAGGTTTGGGTTTAATACCTGAATTCAGGTTGTATCCGGGAGAAAAAGGGGCACCTAATGGTTTTTACTTAGCACCTTTTGTTAAGTATCAGAATTATTCATTAAAACAGTCTGAACTTGGAGTTGATTACAAAGCCAGTTTAACAGGTATTGGTGGTGGTGTTTGTATTGGCGGACAGTTTGGGCAAAACTTCATTTTTGACATATTTTTCGGACCTTCATTTTCATCATGGAGTTGGAGTTATGAAGATAACTCGGAAAATATTTTCAATGATTTTAAATTAGGTGGATCAGGTGTTGGTTTGAGGTTTGGGATTTCTGTAGGTTTTGGAATATAATTTGACTTTCGATCATAAAAGGCCATTGTTTTATACAATGGCCTTATTTATTTCCCCTTGGGTGATATTTTAAAATATTTTCTCTTATAAATTCCCTGTTTATATGTGTATAAATCTCCGTTGTTAATATAGATTCATGACCCAGCATTTCCTGTACAGCCCTTAAATCAGCCCCCCCTTCCACTAAATGGGTGGCAAATGAATGCCTGAAAGTATGCGGGCTTATGTTTTTTTGTATCCCGGCCTTGGCACAGGTTTCTTTTATTATGGTAAAGATCATAACTCTTGTAAGCTTTTGTCCCCTCCTGTTTAAAAATAAATAATCTTCATGGCCTTTTTTTATATTGAGTAACGTCCTTTGATGGTCTTTATACAGGTTTATTTCTTTTATCGACTTGTTGCTGATGGGAATAAATCTTTCTTTGTTACCTTTTCCGGTAACGGTAATAAAGCCATCTCCAAAAAAAAGATCAGATATTTTTATATTGATTAATTCTGATACCCTTGTACCACAACTATATAATGTTTCAATAATTGCTTTGTTCCTTTGTCCTTCCGCTTTGCTTAAATCAATGGCAGCAAGTATTTTGTCGATTTCTTTAACTGATAAAACCTCAGGAAGTTTTCTCCCTATTTTTGGTGCTTCAAGTAGTTCAGAAGGATTTTTATCGACAATTTCCTCAATTACCAAAAATTTGTAAAATGCCTTTATTCCCGAAATGATCCTGGCCTGACTGCGTGAACCTATACCCATGCTATGCAACGCTATCGTGAAATCCTGGAGGATTTGAAGGGTGCAGTTTTCGGGCATGGTCCCGGCATATTTCATAGCAATAAATTCTGATAACTTGTTTACATCATTTAAATAGGAAGCAACCGTGTTTTGTGACAATGACTTTTCTAACTTCAGGTATATTTCAAATTTTCTTATTTTCTGTTGCCACATGGTTTATATACTGTCAATGTTTTTTCTTTTAAACCTGATGAATAATACAACTAAAAAAATGATACTTGAGCACCCATAAATGACCAAGTTGATGACTGTTGAAATACCATTACCTGAATCAATGAAGGATGCGTATAACCAATAAAAGGGTATTATTTTTAAAATTGAAGAAAAAGGTACTTCAAGCAAAAGGTCTATGAAAGGCAAAATAATTACAAGGTTTAAGATTTTAAAAACGGTAAGCCCTTCAATCTTATTCGATGCCAGGCTTATAACAAGCATACTCATCAAAGGAATGGTCAGCGAAAACGAAAATCCATAAATACAGCTCAGAAGCAGGCTATATTCAGTGCTTAAAGATATAATCAGTAGGTTTATTATAATTCCAAAAAATAGTGTAGAAATAAAACGGATTGATAAGAACCTGATCAATCCCGTCTTTGTAACATTATAAACCGGATATAGGCCTGAGTCTTTTTCATCAAGCATAATGAACGAATAAATAAAGGCAAACATTGACCCCATTTGTACCAGAAGTAATGCTATTACTGGTATATGGTAGGGAACAACAGGTGGGTACAAATTTAATATCTGGGGTAAAAAATAAATAACCACGAAAATAATAACAGGTGTCAGAATAGCCAGTGAAAGCAACATTTTATCTCTAAAAATAAGCTTCAGGTCAGTAGTTAATATTTTTAAAATATCGACGTGTTTAGATACCATTATACACCAGTGTTTTATTAAATGAAACTTTGGCCAACCTGTAAGCCAAAAATATTGATACAGGCAAGTATGTGTAACTATATATCAGGTCAAACGCGGCAACCTGGTTAATTGAACTGTCTAAAAGAAATAATGATGCTTGGCTGGGGAAAACATAAAAAAGGTAAGAATCG
Organism: Bacteroidales bacterium; assembly: GCA_050303935.1. Lineage (GTDB taxonomy): Bacteria > Bacteroidota > Bacteroidia > Bacteroidales > JBNLCS01 > JBNLCS01. The sequence continues at coordinate 213 of JBNLCS010000944.1, read as the reverse complement.
GTTATTTTGAAATAGTTTAAAACCGGTAAGCAGGCGGGTAATAAAACAACGATTAGTTTTATAATAAACTGGTTGAAATTTTGTATGCCAACCAGCGCACTGTAGCCTATTAGGGTGAAAAACAAAGATGAAAAACTAATTCCGAAAATTAAATGTAGCCATTTTATACTATGGAAAGAGAAATGCATACCACTTATAACTATAGCTAAACTG
>JBNLCS010000943.1:0-3228 GCA_050303935.1 Bacteroidales bacterium | reverse complement strand
CAGCTCCCCCGTTTTTAACCTTGGCTTCGGTTTTACCCCATGTTTCATAAATTATAATGCCTCTTTCAATTTTAGGAGGGGTTTTATATTTTTGAACCGAAAACTCGGAAAAATCTTGATATTTACCGATCTCTTTTAATTTGATTTGCAGCCAGTTTAAAGCCAGATATGGCATTTCTGCTGCCACAATAATTCGATTGTTTTTTTTACAAAACTCTTCCAGAAATGTCTTTATATCTCTCTTTTGGGGATCGTTTGTAATACCAACTAATCGAACATGTCCGCGGTTAAGGGACTGTATTTTTTCCAATTTTATTTTGGTATTGTATTCCAGTTGTAATTCCAATACCCTTTCCTGGATCCAATCATCACCTCCTATTGCAACATCTAGTTCACATATACCAAGCTGAGAACCAAATTCTTGTGGCCTACCATCCCATCCAAAAATATAATTTATGGTGGAGAATTGCGTAGGCCCCCCAGATTCATATCCTTTTGTTTTAAATCCTGCGTCTTCGAGTAGTTTTACAAGGTTCCCCCCCCTGTTTGGATTGGCCAAGGATCCAGCTGGCATACCTATAACTAGTTGTTTATTTTCCATTTTAGTTAAGAAATAATTTCGAGTGTATTATCATTGTTAATTTTGCGGTAATAGCATGAGCTATATGGATTACCATTTTCCTTTTTCGCATGGCAGGCCCCCTTACCTTGTGGCGTCACCAAATAAAGCAGGGAATTTTGTTCACAGTTAATACGTATCTCTTCAACTTTTAGCATATCCCCTGAAGTCATGCCTTTTTTCCATAACTCATTGCGGCTTCTACTCCAATAGGTTGCATAGCCGCTCTTTCTTGTTTCATCAAAAGCTTCCTTATTAACAAACGATAAAATCAGAACCTCTTTCGTTCTATAATCCTGGGTAACAACCGGAATTAAGGTTTTACCATCTTCTCCAAAATTTAACAACAAATCACTTGTATATTCTTTTGCCATTGTATAAGTTTTTTTGAAAGGCCAAATGTAAGCCTTTAAAATTTTTATCCCAAAAAAATACGTTAATAGATTTCACAAGGTATAAATCGAAATAGATAAAGATCTTACTCCTTCTATTTACTCGTATGTTTAACTTATTGACATTGATATTTAAACTGGTACTAAAAGAAAAAGGATTTAATCTTGGTAGTCCTGAACTTTTATTAGTAAAACTCAAAAGAAAAATAGTTATATTATAATATTGAAATACAGATCATTATAAAAACAACTTGGATTACCCCCCCCTTTTTGTACAACATTTATCTCCCCTACTTTATTTTCTTTCACCCCAAATCTGATTTAATTTACCCTGTACAATAAATTACTTAAGAGATACCTTTCCGCAAATTATTACGGGTACTAAATTAACTAATTAAAATGAGGGAATGCCAGTTCCCTCCAACCAAATTATTTTAAATCATGAAAAGAAAACTACTATTATTCAATTATTTTATTTTTGTTTTGAGCATTGCTTGTTTTACAAAAATAAAAGCACAAACTGTTGATGACACAGGAGTATTTAATCCCATTACAGACAGTGCTGTTGTATATGCAAAAGTAATGTTTTCAGATGTAAATGGAAACGACAATTACGATGCGCCATTTGTTCTTTCTGAACCGGCCATAAGTGCATGGAGTGATTATTCTGCTGCTGTAGCTTTTTACGATGAAGGTATACAAGTCCGTAATGGGGGAAGTATGGTAGCAACCAATAGTGTTGCAGTTGTTCCCGGGCAATGGTACCACTTATGGATTGATGTGGACGTGGTTACGCAAACCTATAATGCATGGGTCCAAACAGAAGGAATGCCAAGCCCGGTTTTGATATACCAGGACGCAGCTTTTAGAAATACACCGGTTAGTTCGATCCTTCGCTGGTCGGCACTTCATAATCCGGGAGGTGAACCGGATACATTGTCGGTCCAGGCAGTAAAGCTAGTAAATGCAGTAGGTGACTTCCCTCACGCTATGTATTTACCCGGTGTTGATGGTAACAATAGCAATGTTAACATTTCGGGTTTAAGCCTGACAACGATTCCTTATACGGTAGAGATGTGGATCAAACCCACCAGTACGCAAAATGCTTATACTGGGTTATTTTATCATCGTGGCACAGGTGATGCCGGCGTACAATATGCGGCAAGTTGGCAAGATGCCACAAAATTGAGGTTTTCAGGGGATTTTGATGCTGGGTCTGATGCTGTAATTGAAGACGAGTGGCACCATGTAGCTATCGTAATGACAAGCACAACAAAATCAATATTTTTAGATGGTAAAGAGTCACAGTTTACTGGTTCATATTCATCATATGATTTTTCAACCGGTAATTTATATGTAGGTTGGGATAGTGGGGCATCAAACAGGGCCTTTAACGGTTTAGTAGATGAAGTAAGGGTCTGGAATATGGCAAAAGACTCTGCAACATTGGCCGATAGTAGTGAAATAGCTTTGAATGGTAAAGAGACCGGGCTTATCGGTTATTGGAATTTTGATGATGAAGCTGCTTCTGCTACCGACCTGACCGGAAATGGCCTTAACGGCACTATAACCGGTGGTGTTTATGTCGATATCATCGATGCAACCCTTTCAGGTATTTCTTTTGATGTGGGCGGAACAGTTAATGAAACAATAGATGAGTATACAACCGATTATACCGTAACAGTTCCTTCCGGATCAACCTCGGTTAACGTAACAGCCACGCCAACAGAAGCATATGGAACAACCGTAACAACAAACAACCCGGTTGATGTTTCTTCAGGAAGCGGAACTGCTAATATAATTGTAGTATCTGCCAATGGGGAAGTTACAATGTCTTATACCGTAGATATTACAGTTGACCCTGGTGCTGTTATCGTGACCAGCTCAACTTATTTAACTTTTGATGAGTTGAACACCAGTGGTATATTCACAGTAACCGGCAGTAACCTTACCGATAGTATCCGTTTTAATTTACCTTCAGGATATAGTGTTAGCCCAAGTGCCCTTGCACCGGATGCTTCGGAAGATACTGTAACCGTAACATTTGATGGTTTGGCCGAATCTACCGGGTTTATTGGGTTATATAACAGTGACACGACCGCGAGGGTTCGCGTGATCGGGACATTAAATACCATGTATGCCCCGCTTTATCCTTCAGGAAACCTTATTTCAGATCCTTATTTTAACAGCCTCGGTGATTATGGTGGCTGGGGGGCC
>JBNLCS010000942.1:0-4338 GCA_050303935.1 Bacteroidales bacterium | reverse complement strand
TCCGGGTCGCAGTCCTGGCGATAGATCCCAGCAGTACGCGCAGCGGCGGCTCCATCTTAGGTGATAAAACACGTATGGAGAAACTGGCCGTTAATGAAATGGCCTTTATCAGACCTTCGCCTTCCGGTGGAACTCTTGGCGGGGTAGCCGGTAAGACCAGAGAGACGATGCTCGTTTGTGAGGCAGCGGGTTATGATGTAATTATTATTGAAACGGTTGGGGTAGGACAATCTGAAACTGCCGTATATTCAATGGTTGATTTTTTCTTACTGCTAATGCTGGCAGGTGCCGGTGATGAACTCCAAGGGATTAAAAGGGGTATTATGGAAATGGCCGATGGTATAGCCATTACAAAAGCAGATGGTGAAAATATTAAAATGGCTTTGCAAGCCCAGTCCTGTTACAAGAATGCCATTCATTTGTTTCCACCAAGCCCTTCGGGCTGGATTACACAAGTTCATACATGCTCATCCAGAGAAAATAAGGGAATTGATGAAGTTTGGAACATGATGGATGAGTATTTTGACATGGTCAAATCCAACGGTTTTTTCAATTTAAAAAGAAGGGAACAAACAAAATACTGGTTATACGATACAATTGAGAGTAAACTTAAGGCTAACTTTTTTGAGCACCCTAAAATAAAAAAGTCATTGCTTGAAATTGAAGAAAAAGTTTTAAATGAAAAATTAAGTCCATTTAATGCCGCTAATATTCTTTTAAGCAAAAATATTGATTGATTTGTTCAACTATTTTGTAAATAGTTCTTATGTATCATTCTTAAATGTAAGCACCACACTTGAAGTATGGAAATAACCATTTCCATTGGAAATATTACCAGAGTTCACAGGAATAGACGAAACTAATACGAAACCTTTCTGACTCATTTTGTTTATCTGCGTTTCCATTTCTTTTGAGAGTTCCTCTGCATCAACAATAAGTTCTTCTCCGGATTCTTTGTTGGTCCAATATGAAGACCGGGTATTTATAACAATGGTTTTATACATAACTATGCTAACATTTTCATTTGAATTAATCTTTTTATATCAATCATAATATCATCTGCATTACTTTTGTGTTTACTTTTTACTACCAAATAATAATGGTTATTATCCGTTTTGTCAATTTTTACCAATTCAAATTCGGGTATTGTTTCTTGTAATAGTGAAAACAATTCTCGATCATTATATTGTTCAAACCCTTTTATACCATCATACCTTACATAGTTGTACAATTCTTCATCACTGGTTTGAACAAGGTTGTTTGTAACCCTTTCGGCAAGGAAGTTTTTCAATTTATGTTTTGAAATAATCATGACTGAAATATTGTTTATTTAAATTTAGTAAAAAAGAATAGTTAAAACAAAACGATATAAAAAGTTGTATAATAAGAACAAGTTATCTAATATTGTGTCAACATAAAAAAAAATTTATCTTTGATAGATTAAATAGTGAATCGCATATGGAGCCTCTGATTATTCCAAAATCAAAAAAAACGCCATCAATAAAATTTCAGGAAGGGTTAATTGAACTTGAAGGCAGGTCGACCACAAACGATCCGGTTGCTTTTTATAAACCGTTGCAAGAATGGGTTAATCACTATGCCAACCATCCCGTAGAATTTACATCAATTAACGTGAAACTTGAATATTTTGACACTGCATCTTCAAAGCATTTATTAGATGTACTAAAGACTTTAGATATCGGGTTTAAGAAAGGTTATAAAATGGTTGTAAACTGGTTCTATGAACAAGGTGATGATGATATGCATGATATTGGGATTTATTTTGAATCTTTTGTAAAAATTCCGTTCAAATTTTTTGAAGTAAGCGAGTCTGTGGAGGAAAACAGCTAGTTAAATAAATTTCTCTTATCCCCATTAACCCAATCGGCATCCACATCTTTGCAGCAATAAAAACTTGTATTCATGTTTCATTTTTATCTATTGCAATTTGATACTGCTTTGACTCACATAAATTCACTGTCGCATTCATCAGCATACAATACCTGTTAAATTAATTTGACAATATATGGATAAATCTGTAATATCCAAGACTAGCGAACATCAATGCTTTGCACATACTATAAATTCTATTGTTATCCGCATTTAATGAAAAATCGAAGTAACGTCTGTTATTTTGGTAGAATACTTTGGCTTTTTTAGCAAAATGTCAGATTGACTGCCAAAATTTCAGTTTCCGAACAAGCTTGATTTCTAAAATCGGTGAAAAATGAACCTTGAAGTTTTTAATTCATTTGAATTATTCAACTCCAAGCCTTTCAATTTATTGAGCTTTGTATTTCTTAATTTTTTTTAACCCTTTTTAACAAAATAATTGGGTCGTATGGAATAATTTTGGATCATCAAAAAGCAAAAATAATAAATAATAAAACGGAGGATATTATGAAAAAATTAGGAATATTATTTATTGCAGCCATTTTAGGTAGTGCATTCACCATTGCTACCTTTGAGGTTATGGACCTTGGTGAAAAAAAAACAGTTCGGATTGAACATATTGATGGTACACCTGCACGCAGTGCTGTTTATACCATGGATAAAAATGGGGAAATGGTACCCCTTGATTTTACGGGTGTTGCTGACAACGTAATGGATGCCGTTGTTCACATTAAGTCGGTACAGACAATACAACGTGCTTCTGGCAATATGAGACAGGATCCATTTCATGACTTTTTTAATGACGATTTTTTTGAGCATTTTTTTGGTCCGCGTTTCAGGTATGAAAACCCACGTGGCAATATGGAACCCCAGAAAAGAATAGGGGCGGGTTCAGGAGTAATAATAAGTAAAGAAGGCTACATCGTAACAAACAATCATGTGGTTGATATGGCCGATGATGTGGAAGTTACTCTACATGATAACCGTACGTATAAAGCAAAAGTTATTGGAAAAGACCCTTCAACTGACCTGGCGGTTCTTCAGATTAAGGAAGATGAATTAACGTATGTTCCATTTGTTAATTCTGATGATGTTAAAGTAGGTGAATGGGTGTTGGCAATTGGAAATCCATTTAACCTGAACTCAACAGTTACTGCCGGAATTGTGAGCGCTAAAGCACGGAATATAAATATTCTGAAAGATCGTAGCGCTATTGAATCGTTTATACAAACAGATGCTGCAATTAACCCGGGAAATAGTGGGGGCGCGTTGGTTGACCTTAATGGAGGGCTCATTGGGATTAACACGGCAATAGCCAGTCCAACCGGTTCATATGCCGGATATGGTTTTGCAGTCCCATCAAATATTGTTAAAAAAGTAGTAGCCGACATTATGGAATTTGGTGTTGTTCAACGTGGATACCTTGGGGTTATGATCAGGGATGTAAACGCCCAACTGGCAAAAGACAAAGGCCTTGATATTACAAAAGGTGTTTATGTTGACAGTTTGATGGCCAATAGTGCAGCTAAATCTGCAGGTGTAAAAGAGGGGGATGTAATTCTAAAAGTTAATGAAATAGAAGTAAATAGTGCTCCAGAATTACAAGAGGTAATTGCACGTTTTCGTCCTGGTGATGAAGTTGAACTTACATTAGACAGGAAAGGAAAAGAAAAAACATATGAAATTACGTTGAATAACAGAGAAGGAACAGCAGAACTTGCAGTGGTTGATCAAGATGATATACTAGATGTACTTGGAGTAGAATTGAAAGAAGTAGATACCCAATTGGCTCAAAAGCTTGGAATTGAAGGTGGTTTGCAGATTACTGAAATGCATGCAGGCGTGTTACAAAAAGAAACCACGATAAAAGAAGGCTTTATTATAACCAAGGTTAATGATAAAAAGGTAAGTAAGGTTAAAGATTTTGTAAACATTATGAGAGATAAAAAAGGTGGGATTATGTTTGAAGGTGTTTATGAAAATTATCCCGGACAATTATATTACGCGTTTGGTTTGTAAATTTGGCCCGTGTTTCTCATAACAATCCCCGGCTGTGAAAGTCGGGGTTTTTTGTTTGCTTTGATGTCAATTAAAGGACAAGTGTAATTGTAGTACCTTTGTTGATTTCACTTTCCACGGTTACCTTGATGTCTAATTTGTCTAAAAATTCTTTTGTCAGGATCATGCCAACTCCGGAACCACTTACAACACCTTTTATTTTATGTTTTTGTTCAAGTTTAAAAATCTGATCCAATTGAGATGGCCCCATACCGATACCTGTGTCAGCAATGGTTAAAAAAATTTTACCATCTTTTTGTTCCGCATGAATATTAATTGCACCATTCATTACATTGTATTTGATAGCATTTGAAATAATGTTACGAATACACGCTGAAAGCATGTTTATATCGGAACTAATCTGAGCATTATCCAGGTTATAATGTT
>JBNLCS010000941.1:0-2384 GCA_050303935.1 Bacteroidales bacterium | reverse complement strand
TTAAACCAACAGATGCAACACGATACACGTCTTGTTATTCTATCTGATTTTTTGCAGATCAATAAAAATGAAAAAGAGCTTTATAACCAGGTTGTTGGCGTGTTAAATGAAAAAGGGGTTGACCGGGTGATTGGAATTGGACCGGCCATGTTACGAAATAAAGGTTTGTTTGGTCCGAACGCCACTTTTTATGCCGATACCAATAGTTTTCTTGCAAACGTTGATGTTTCCGGATTTAAAAACACATCTATTTTACTCAAGGGTGCACGTACATTTGAATTTGAGAAAATTGAGCAGGCACTGGTAAAAAAAGTACACCGTAGTGAATTACAGGTAAACCTGGATGCGATTGAACATAACCTTAATTTTTACAGGTCACTATTGAAGAAAGAAACCAAAATGATGGTTATGGTAAAGGCACTCTCATATGGCAGTGGGACCTATGAAATAGCGCACATGCTTAATTTTCACGGTGTTGATTATTTAGGTGTTGCCTACGTTGATGAAGGGGTAGAGCTTAGAAAATCAGGGGTTAATTTACCAATAATGGTATTAAATACCGAAGCTGATAGCCTGGAACAACTAATTGATTCCAGGTTGGAGCCGGAAGTGTATAGCATGAAAATACTAAGGGCCCTTGAAAACCAGTTAAACAGTAAAGGTGAAAAACACTATCCATGCCACATTAAAATTGATACAGGAATGCACAGGCTGGGTTTTATGATGGATGAACTGGATGATCTCAGCAAGGTTCTTAAAAAAAGTGATGGCATCTATGTGAAAAGTATATTTTCTCATTTGGCAGGAAGCGATGAAGAAAAATTCGAAGGTAAAACAATTGGGCAAATTGAACTTTTTAAGAAATTGAGTGATAAGCTTTCACAAGAATTGGGATACAAACCATTACGTCATATATTAAACTCCTCGGGTATTGCAAGATTTGCAGGGGCACAATTTGATATGGTAAGACTTGGAATAGGTTTGTATGGTTTTGCCGGTAGTGCAGAAGATAAATTGAAAAATGTGTTTACTTTTAAAACCGTGGTATCACAAATAAAAAATATTGAAATAGGAGAGGGGGTTGGTTATAATCCTAAAACTACATTGAACCAGAAAACAAAAATTGCTATCATTGCGGTGGGATATGCAGATGGTTTTAGCCGTAAGCTTGGAAATGGATTAGGTAAGGTGCTGATAAATAAAAAATTATATCCAATAATTGGAAATGTGTGTATGGATATGTGTATGGTTGATATCACCGGAAATGATACTATTGAAGAAGGGGATGAGGTTATATTGTTTGGGGATAATTATACTGCGGCAAACCTGGCCGAACAATTAGGGACAATTCCCTATGAAATTATTACATCCATATCTTCAAGAATTAAACGGATATATTTTAAAGAATAAGAATAATTTAAAATGAATAACTTGTAATGACACCGATATCAGTTGTTATAATTACATATAACGAAGAACATAATATAGAGAGGTGCATCCTGTCAGTTAAACCGGTAGCAGATGACATTGTGGTGGTTGATTCATTTTCTACCGATAAAACAGAAGAAATATGTAAAAGACTTGAGGTACGATTTGTTCAGCATGCATTTGAGGGACATATTCAACAAAAAAACTGGGCAATTGGCCAAGCCCGGTATCCACATATCTTTTCGTTGGATGCCGATGAAGCATTGGATGAAAAGCTTCAAAGAAGTATCCTTGGAGTTAAGCAAAACTTCGTTTACGATGGTTACTTTGTAAAACGCCTGAACAATTATTGTGGAAAATGGATCAGGCACAGTGGCTGGTATCCGGATAAGAAACTTCGTTTATGGAATAGTGAAAAAGGGGAGTGGGGAGGTGAAAACCCGCATGATAAGTTTGAAATGGAAAAAGGGTGTAAAACCTCATTGCTTCAGGGCGACTTGTTGCATTACTCGTATAACAGCATTGAAGACCACATAAACCAGATCCAAAAATTTACAACCATAACAGCAAAGGCCAGGTTTGAAAAAGGGAAAAAAATATCTGTTTTCATGGTTGTGGTAAGAATTTTTTCCTTGTTTTTTAAAAGGTATGTTTTAAAACGTGGCTTTCTGGATGGATACTATGGCTTTGTTGTTTGCACATTGCATGCTTACACTACCTTTATCAAGGATATTAAATTAAGAGAATTATATAAGAAAAGAACGGATGATAAATGAACCTTTGATACCTGAGAATGCATCAAAAAATATACATGATGTTGTTGCCGGGTTACTATTTGAAGAAAAAGGTATTGAAAAAGTACTGGACATACCTTGTGGTGAGGGAGCTTTTACAAAGCGTTTGTTGCAAAATAATTATCGTGTTTTTGCCGGTGATCTTGAAAATTCACTGGTATT
>JBNLCS010000940.1:0-4658 GCA_050303935.1 Bacteroidales bacterium | reverse complement strand
ACCAATCATATTTTTAAATTTTTGATTGGCAAATATAATAGTATCATCAAGTATCATGAGTGTACCTTCAGTTGAAGCGTCAACCAATGATTTATATTTTTGGCGCGATAATTTCAATTTTTCTTCAGCCATCAATCTTTGTTTCTCAAGCTTTAAGCTTTGGCGGATAATAAATAACAAGGTTAGAACAATTACAAAAATTATGGCAAATGATATTTTTAACAATTTACTTTTGATAGCACCAATTTCCTGGTGCACATCATCAAGGTAAATACCTGTTCCTATAATCCAGTTCCACGGATCAAACCTCTTAACATAAGAAAGCTTAGGGACTATGCGCGTTGAATCATCTTTCCACTGCCATTGGTAGTCAATAAACCCCTCTTCTTTTTTACGGACTAATTTAACTGCCTCAATAAAAATTTTTTTCCCATTGGGGTCCTTATAGTTTTCTAAGTTCTCCTGGATCAAATCCGTTCTGTATGGATGCATGATCATAACCGGTTCCATATCTGTAATCCAGAAATAATCCTTTTTCTCATCACCATACCTCAGCATACCTATTCGTTTGGCAGCATTGACCTTTGCTGTTTCAATATCAATTTTTCCCGATTTACTATCATTATAAAACTCATTAACCAAGCTCCAGGCGGTATTGGTAAGTTCCAATATCATATCTTTTTTCTTCTCCATCATATTCTTTTCAAAAGAAGGGATGATAAACAGGTACAGAGAAAAAATGAACAAGCTTATTGCAAGTAAAGCAGGGAGTACAATTCCCAATAAAAACTTATGAAACCCATTGTGTGGCATATTTTTATATATGGTACGACCTTAAAATATATTGTTCACTATCAAATATACAAAATCCATTTTTTCGTTTATTACCAGCAATAGCCGGTACAACAACAATTGAGTTCGTTTCAGGCAATATTACCTTTCCAAACCTTTTCTCAGTTATTTTATTTTTTGAAACAACAAACGGCCTATCAGGGTGGACATGCCCGGCAAATCCGAGTACTGTTTTTTTAGATTGCATAAAATTAAAATGCTCCAAATAATCATTATATGTATTGCAAAAGTAACTGTAATTTCCTATTAGGTTTGGAAAAATATAATGTGTAAATAAGAATTTAAAATCCATTACATCAATCACTTGATAAAGAGGTAAATTACTTAAAAAAACCATATCTTCATCGGTATAATACGGTATCAGTTCATTTTCTTCGTATAGCCAAAGTTTACCATTGGCCATTTTCTTTTTCGTAAAATAATCTAATTGAAACCAATTGGATGGATAATCAAATTCCGGGCTTATTTCCGGTATACGTTTACAAGCATTTAGGTCATGATTTCCTGGAATAATATATTTACAGTTCTCTTTAATTAAACGTAAACATTCATGGGCATTCCGTATGGCATAATGATGATAATGGGGCACACTAAAACCGGATATATCACCAAGACATGCTACTTCGTCTACACCGAGTTTACCAATCCTTAGCAAAGCTCTTTGCAACCCGGCAATATCTTCATGAATATCGGAAATAATAGCAACTTTCAAATTATATCAATGTTAAATCAACAATAAAATATCACTCACAATTTAGAAACTGTTTAAAAAATTACAAATTAATAAATCTTTATTATAAAGAAAAGACGCCAATCCTGGCGCCCTTAAATAAAATCTCTAAACCAAACGATAGAAGAAACTTCTAAGGTGTTTCCTTTTCTTAAAAGAAATAATAAACAGCTACCAAAAACCTTGTATTGGCAACATTACTTATATCCTGGGGTATTCCTTTACTATCAACACTTGTCCCATAGCCTGCAATCGTATGTTCAATTTCTCCGGCAAAACGAACTTTACCACTGTTAATCATCACTCTGGGAGAAACTCTATATATATAACCAATTTTCGCACCTCTTGCATACGTTGAAATGGTTGAAACATCATCAATTGTTTCACTTGATCCCAGGTTGAATGCACCTCCCAAGAAAACCCCAGCCTTTATTTTTTTACCATTTGTATGAATATCACTCCAAAAAGTAAAAGCATCCAGGGTTGTATACTCCACAAAATTTCGTTGAATATCAGTTATTTCTTTAACTGCAAATCCTCCAATAGTAAGGCCATCATATCCATTTTGCAAATAAGCACCTTCAAATTTCAGGGTTACAGGTTTGGTCACAACTTTTAGGTAGGCAAGACCAGAAATTCCTGCTACACCTTCTTTTGTGACATAATTAGAATCTGTCACCAAACGAGGCACTAAATGTTTATAACCTACACCCAAACCCGCATATATATTTTTATTATTTGAATACTGAATTTGTCCTTGTAAATCAGGCAATAATGCATTTCGCAGTGGATCCGGGCCTCCGGGACTGGCAAAGTCACGTTGCGTAGCAACAGCACCAGATAGCTTAATTTTTCCAAATTTCTGGCTTATTCTTATTTGCGGGTTCCTGCTAAAAAACTGAAATGGCACACCTGTATTAAAAGATTCCGTACCCGGGAAACAATCTGTTACAAACATCATATGCCAATATTGTCCCATTAACACCTCTGTTGATGCCCAACTAAGTTTAACAAAAGCATGACGTAATCTAAAACCATTGATATCTGAATTTGTATGCCCAAAAAAAGCACCCTCAATAACTCCCGAAGTTTTGGCACCAAAAGCATCAGGACCGGTTATAGTTCCTTTTAACCGGGATTGAATAGATAAATAATTAAAACTGGCACGATCATTAATATCGGTACCTTCTTCATCTAACCGTGCACTGTCCGGATACAGCAAAAAGTGCCCCTCACGCGCAGAAACGGTTTGCCTGGTATCCAGAATGAAGTCGTTTTTAACAAAACCACTAAATTTAATTCCAAAATCTTTTTCATCTTCCTGGGCATGTAATAAGGTAAATATACCCAGAAAAAAAACAATCATAATTTTATTTTTCATTGTCGTATTTTTTGAATGTTATTTAATTTTTATCAGGTGGAAACAATCTTTGTAATATATTTCTTTTTTTAAGTGGTTTACCCAGTAACATATTTAGGTTATTTTTAGCAGTAAGGTTCCTGTCCCATAAATCCAAAGCCCTACTATAGCAGTTAACTGCTTCTTTATAATTCTTAAAATAGCGGTTTATAACCCCATAGTTTGTGTAACATACAGATAGTCTCCTCTTATTCTCTATTTGTGCATCAACCAATTCTTTTACCCTGTTTTGCAGGTATTTGTTTTGGATAACAGGATCAACATCTTCCAATCCCATTAAAAAAGTATCTTTAATCAAGATTTTTATAGAATCTGATTTTAATGAATCATATTTTAAATACCAATCTTCATATAAACGAATACTTTTTTGGGCACAACTTTTCGCTAATAAAATAAGAGAATCTTTTGAAAAATCAGCATATGGATCAAAATCGAATTTTACTGAATCTTTAAAAAGGGCCATGGTTAAATACGTAGCTGTTCTGTTATTATATAATACTGCTGTTTCAAAAGAATTTCTGTAATGTGGAATTTCCCTGTAAATATTTTCAATGGAATCCATTAAATTTAGTATTTCCTTGAAATTGTTTTCAAAGGCCAGCATATTATATTCTTTGTATAGTTCTCTGGCTTTTGTTATCCTGATATCTACAGAAGCATTTTTGCCCCTGTAATATGTAACAGCTATGGATATTCCAGAACCAACAAGAACAAGCATAATAAGTATAAGCCTTCTTGTTGGTTTATTTTTAAATATATTCATCAACACATACCACTTTAAATAACAGATATAATGCCCCTTACCATAATTATATCTCCATTCCTTTTACTTGTTATTATGAGAATATAATCACTGAAGGTTCATTAAGAATGTACTTTTTCAATTAAGAATTTTCTAATTTCCAACGGTGTTTCCGGTGTAAGTTTAGAAACAATAATGTTCACAATAATTGCCAACGGAGCACCAATCCATGCAAAGTACCAACCTCCAAGCCAAAATGTGATAAATTCACTGTAGGGTAAATTAAATCCTTTAACGCCTGCAACAAAATATGTAATGGCAATAAGGGACACCAGCCCCCCGGTTATTAACCCTGCAATAGCACCCTGTCGGTTCGATCCACTCCACCATATTCCTAAAAGGAACAGAGGGAAAATTGTACAACCTGCTAGGGAAAATGCTACAGCAACTAATTGAGCTATCAACCCCAACTTGAGCAATGCAATTCCAGTAACAATAATTGCCATCAATACAGTGCCAAGCCTGGCGGTAAGCAGTTGTGATTTTGGACTGGCCTGTGGGTTTATAACTTTAACATATAAATCATGAGAAAACGCTGACGCTCCGGCTACCAGTAATCCGGAAACAGTTGAAAATGCAGCCGACACCCCTCCAGCAGCAAGAAGCCCTGCAATCAACGGATGTATATTACCCAACTGTGCCGTATAAACTACGATTGCATCTTTGGACAGTTTACCAATTTCAGGATTAGCAGATAATACTTTTCCAAATGCCGAATATGCCGGGGCACTCCAATAAAGGATACAAATAAAAAACAACCCCCATACTACCGACCAACGTGCATCATTTGCCTTTGGTACCACGTAAAAACGCTGAATAACATGGGGCAAACCAGCCGTGCCAACCATTAGTGA
>JBNLCS010000939.1:0-2644 GCA_050303935.1 Bacteroidales bacterium | reverse complement strand
GGGTATACTTGAATTTCAGTTATATAAAGTTTAATTTTGACTTAGCCTTTATAATTTATAAAGGCTAGGTTGAAAAAACATTGAATATTTTGTATTTTTTTTTTGCTTTCACGTATAACAATTACTTTTTAAGCTAATTTTGTTTTAATTAAAAATTTGTACAATGAAGCGAAATAATTTATTATCTGAAATTCAGAGCAACCTTAAGAAACTTTCTGACTCACAGCTAGCAGACGTTGCGGATTATATTGAGATGATCATGGGAGGGCCGGAAGATGACAGTTTTGAGAATGATGATTATGATGAAGATGATTATGATTATCTTGACAATGAGGACGGTCAGTTTAAGGATGATTACGACGATGGATTATATTAACAGATTGTTTCACTTATAATTAGAAATGTTAAGTGTTTTTGAAAACAAAACCAGGAACCAAACACTTAACATATTTTCATCTTTTAATATAAACATAGCCTGTATATGGTTCGTTTTCTCCTGGAATATCAAGATAATACCAATATGCTTCCTCTGTTAAAACATTTCCATGAACATCCTCGCCACCCCAAGAATTATCGTAATCATTATTTTTGTACACAACCTGTCTGTTACGATCATATATAATGAGCCGGCTACCTGATTTAAGCCCATCTATCCTGAAAACATCATTTACATGGTCTCCATTAGGAGTAAAAACATTAGGTATGAAAACATTCACTGTTAAATTAAAAACTTCCTGAAATGGGCACCCTATGGTATCTTTAACCGTGCAAATAAAAACTTTTGATGATTCTATATTGACCACAGGGGAAGAACAATCATAACAACTTAAACCAAATTTAGGTTCCCAATTATACCAAATACCTTCCGAAGCTTTAAGCTGGATAAAATCGTCCGGTTTTATTGTAGTGTCACTTTTGATGGTAACAGACTCATGTAATGAATTCACCAAGGACATATTATCAATCAATATATAACCAGTTTGGTTATCTTTCACTTGTGTTTCCATGATTAAATAGTCATAGTTTTCTGTTGGCTCCAAGAGAAAATTATATCGTTTCCAATTAGTATGATCGATAATTGGGCTTTCTGCCAGTTTCTCACTCTTTGAGCAAGAAAAATTTCCGCCCCAAATATAAACAATTAACGGATCCTGATATGTGTATAATCCATCAACGGCTATGCCCTGTGCAATATCCAGTTCAAAATGATAACATTCACCTGCCAGCAGGGGTTGCAATAACCTCGACTGCGCCGCTTCATTTTTTGGCTGCATCATCATTGCCCCCCTGGCTGTCATGCCAAGGTATGTATTTCCGTCTGAAGGGGGTGTGTAAATCTCCCAGATATTAGGCTGAACATCCAATGTTGTATTAGCAAGGCAAGCATTCCAGCCCAAGGGGTCCAGTTCACCTGTTGTTTCGGATTCAAATGATGGATTTGATAAATATTGCCCCTGACAAAGTAATACTGCAGTGTATGCAAACATTACAATAATATATGTTTTCGTGGGTTTCACACTTTATTTTTTTATATATACATATCCTTTAAACGCTTCATATCCTGGAATACTTAATGCATACCAATATGTATCCTCAGGAAGATAACTATTTGAATTATCAGTACCATACCAATCATTATTATAATCCTCATCGGAAAATACTACCTGCCCTTTCCTGTTATAAATGGTCAACTTACTGCCTGGCTTTAACCCATCTATTCTAAAAAAATCATTAATACCATCATTATTCGGAGTAAAAACATTGGGGATATAAACCTCTATGTTTATGGCAAATACTTCATCAAAAGAACATCCGTTCTCGTCATTAATGGTACATAAATACGTTTGAGAATTCTCAATATATTCAATCTTTGGGGCCTGACATTCATAACAAGTTAACCCGGTACCCGGGCGCCATGAGTATGATTCACTTTTTGTTGCTTTCAACTCAATAAAACTATCCGGTTTAACTATTGTGTCCATGCGTATAACAAAACCTGATGCCCTGAGTTCTGTAAGTTGCATATTATCAATTGCCATGTAGCCCCTGTCATTATCATCAGCTACCACTTCTAAAATCAAGACTGTGTAATTGTCTTCAGGGTATACCATATACGAAAAATTTACCCAATCATAATTTCTAATTTTTTCTGTCTCAACTAATTTAACATTTTTATCACAAGATGATTTTCCTGCCCAAATTATAAGTTTCATAGCATCAGGATAACCACCGCTCCCATCTTCCACTGGCGCTCTGGCTAAATCAAGAGAGATACTATAACACCCCCCATTATTCAAAGGTTTACTAAGATAGGTCTGTGCAGCTTCATTTTTGGGTTGAAGAACATTTTTACCCCTTGAACACATAGCTAGAAAATTTTTTCCATCGGAAGGACTAATTTCAACTTCACCTCGAATAGGTTGTGTATCAGGAGTGCTGTTTACATTACATACTGTCCAACCGGGAGGAGGAATAGTCCCTGTTGTATTAGACTCAAACGATGGGTTGGTAATAAACTGGGCATTTACCCCCCCCAGACATATCGTTAAAAGCATTAATATTGGTATGATTCTCAAGCACCTGTGCATACTGGTAATTTTACAATTACTTAATTAGTGTCGGCAAAAAAAATCATTTTCCTATC
>JBNLCS010000938.1:0-5993 GCA_050303935.1 Bacteroidales bacterium | reverse complement strand
GAAGTATGGGATACGTCACAAACAACTACTAAACTTATTGAAAAAACAGCCAATAAGTTTCATATTAAAACAGCAAACAAGATTATACGAAACCATATTATCCTAAAACCCGGTCATTTTTTTGATAACAGGGTGCTTGCTGATAACGAACGTATTTTAAGGGATCTCCCGTTTATTAATGATGCACGTATTGTGGTTAGCACACACGACCCCATTAATAATACAATTGATTTGTTGGTAATCGTTAAAGATGTTTGGTCCAAAGGTTTTGGATTTGAAACGGCTGATTTTTCGAAAGGCAGGTTTGATTTTTGGGACAGAAATATTTTCGGTTCCGGACATGAATTGCATAATTATATTTTCTGGGATAACGATAGAAAAGAGAAAACCGGATATGAAGGTGAATACATGATCAAAAACATGTACGGTAGTTTTATAAATGCAAACCTGGGGTTTATCTCTGCCTTTGATAAAAAACAATACAGCATTGAACTGAAAAGAGAATTTTATACACCGGGAATAAAATATGCAGGCGGGTTATCCTACATTAACTCAACGTATGACCAATTTATCAAAAATAAAATTATAACCGATACATTTAATCTTGATTATGAATTTACTGATCTTTGGTTTGGCCGTTCTTTTAATTTAAACTCAAATCGGTTTGATAATTTCAGGTCAAATATTGTGCTGTCCCTTTCATTTTCAAAATATGATTATTACTCGGCCCCTCCCGTTGATCATAACTTTTTATATCAATATCAATCAAGGGCTTTAATGATGGGGTCACTTTCATATTCGAGTCAGGATTTTTACAAAACCAATTTTATTTATAGTTTTGGGCGTACTGAAGATATACCCATCGGTGTGTTGGCATCAGCAAAAATTGGCTTTGAGAGTAATGAATTCAAAAACCGTACCTATTCCGAATATACTTTAAAGTCAGGTTATTACTTCCCAAAACTCGGCTATGTTTTTAACCGTTTTGACCTTGGTTTTTTTAACCGTAAAGATGGAAGCATAGAACAAGGAATGTTCATGGGTAAAATAAACTATTTTACCAATTTATACCACATTGGCCAATTCCGTTACAGACAGTTTGTTAGAATAAATTACACAAACGGTTTTAAAAGATATATTGATGAAAATATATCAATTAACACGAATAATGGCATCAGGGGATTTAGAACAGATAGTTTAAAATACAATAAAAAACTTGTTCTCAATTTTGAAAGTGTACTATTCACCCCATTATACTTCTATGGTTTCAGGTTTGTTACGTATGGTTTTGTAGATATAGCTTTTACCGGCCCTAAACAACAAAATATTTTTAAAAATAAACCATTTGCAGGAATCGGTTTTGGCATTAGGATAAGAAATGACCGGCTTGTATTCAGAACTATCCAGATACAAATAGGATTTTATCCCGGAGCCCCCCCGGATATGGACCGATTTTTAGGCAATATGAGTGGGGAGCCCCGGTTGCGGCCTGAAAACTTTTATGTTAAAGAACCGGATGTTTTTTTATACAGGTGATGATATTTAAAAAATCAGTATCAATTATGAACCATATATTACTGCATATGTTATATGATATTTGTGTGATATATTATTAATTTCGCACAATTAACATATTAATTTAAAAACCTAAAAAAATAGTTAAAATTATGGCAGTATTAGTTGGTAAAAAAGCACCATCGTTTAGTGAAATGGCTGTGATCAATGGCGAAGAAATAGTCGAAAATTTTTCTTTGGAGCAATACAAAGGGAAAAAATATGTGGTCTTTTTCTTTTACCCGGCTGATTTCACATTTGTTTGTCCAACTGAGATCATAGCATTTCAGGACAAAATTGAAGAATTTGAAAATAGGGATGTTGCTGTTGTTGGTTGTTCAACCGATACAGAATTTTCACACTGGAAATGGTTACAAACAGAACAGAAAGATGGCGGAATTAAAGGTGTTAAATTTCCTTTAGTTGCAGATACAGCAAAAACCATTGCTGAAAATTATGATGTTTTAGCAGGGGAATACGATTATGACGAAGAAGACAATGCCGTATTTGTGGGTGACCCAAAAGCATACAGGGGATTATTTTTAATTGACAAAGAAGGGGTAGTACGTCACCAGGTGGTTAATGACATGCCTTTAGGAAGAAGTGTTAGTGAAGCAATAAGAATGGTAGATGCCTTACAGTTTTTTGAAGAAAATGGTGAAGTTTGTCCGGCAAACTGGCAAAAAGGGGAAAAAGCACTTACAGCAACGCAGAAAGGCATTGCTGAATATTTAAGCACTAAATAATTATCCGCGCATAATACCCTAAAGCCGGATCAGTGTCCGGCTTTTTTTATTTTATTTTTTACAATAAATTCGCCTCCTGTAAAAACCTTAGTCTAATACATTGAACAATTTAAGGCACATACTAACAGAGGCTGATAATCATACTACTTGTATGGTACTGATATCAAATAGTCAAAGTAACCAAGATAGCAAACACAAGATGTTTGATATGATGGTTGCTTATGGCGAAGAATCAAGTTTTACAGCGAAAAACGACAGTAATTTTTTCAATGATTTAAAGAAATTTATTGATACGAATAAAGACTGGTGTTTCGGACATTTCTCATACGATCTTAAAAACCAGATAGAAAAACTCCATTCAAACAACATTGATGAAGTAAATTATAATGATGGTTTCTTTTTTGTACCGGCCAATCTTTATTTATATAAATCGGGTGAAGAAACCTGTGTTAAGAAATCCAATGCAACAAATGCAAAAATTGATCCTACCCAGCCTTCATCGCAACGCATAAATAAAGAAATTAAAAAAAGAATTTCAGCCAAACAATATATTGAAACGGTCAATAAAATAAAAAAGCATATTCAGCGAGGAGATATTTTTGAAATTAATTTTTGTTATGAATATTTTATTGAAAACACAAAGATTGACCCGGTATCTGTTTTTATAACAATTAATGAATTATCACCAATGCCGTTTGCCGGTTTCTATAAACACAACAACAAATACCTGCTTTGTTTCAGTCCGGAACGTTTTTTGAAAAAAACAGGGAATGTAATCATTTCACAACCTATAAAAGGAACAATAAAAAGAGGTTCAAACAAGCAGAATGATGAAATTCAAAAAAATGAGTTACAAAATAATGTAAAAGAAAGAAGTGAAAACATCATGATAACCGACCTGGTGCGAAATGATCTTTCAAAAATTGCACAAAACCAAACTGTTGAAGTTGAAGAATTATGCGGAATATATGGCTTTAAAAATATTTTCCAAATGATATCTACAATTAAAGCGAAAGCAGTGCCGGACATCCACCCGGTAGATATTATTAAAAATGCTTTCCCAATGGGTTCAATGACCGGGGCCCCAAAGGTTCGGGCCATGGAACTTATTGAAGGATACGAAACAACTAAAAGGGGCATATATTCAGGATCAATTGGGTATTTCACCCCGTGGAACGATTTTGATTTTAATGTTGTAATTAGGAGCATAGCATACCATTCAGAAAAAAACTTCCTTAATTTCATGGTGGGGAGTGCCATTACGGCAAATGCAGTTGCTGAAAAAGAACTTGAAGAATGTGAACTAAAAGCAAAAACCTTGTATGACTGGATACATAGTGAACAGGAAATAAATACCAATCAACAATTTTTTCTTATTTTGCTGCATAAAATGATTTGATCATGCCCAACTTGTTGCATCGCTTTTTAAGTTCCAGTGTAAAACCCGATAAAGATCAGAAATACCTCCTGGCTGTAAGTGGTGGTATTGATTCAATGGTGATGTTGCACTTGTTCATGGAATGGGGCATGCAAAATTTTGGTGTAGCACATTGCAATTTCAACCTAAGGGGCCCCGAATCTAATGAAGACCAATACTTCATAGATGATTTTACCAGGGAACATTCAATCCCTTTTTATTCAGAGAGTTTTGACACAAACAATTATGCAGAGAAAAACCATGTTAGCATTCAAATGGCAGCCAGGGACCTAAGGTACGAATGGTTTTTCAAGTTGAAGAAACAATATAACTACAACAAAATTGCTTTGGCCCATAACCTCGACGACAATGTGGAAACTTTTTTTATTAACTTAATCCGGGGAACAGGATTAAAAGGAATCACAGGGATGAAGGAAGATAGAGGGGAAATTATCCGCCCTTTGTTGCAAATCACCAGAAAAGATATTGAAAAGTATGCAACTGAAAACCATATACAGTATCGTGAAGATTCAAGTAATAAATCAACCAAATATCTTCGCAATAAAATTAGGCATGATGTTTTGCCCAAATTAAGAGATACCGAAAAGGGGTTTTTGGAAATAATGCAAGGGAATATGTACCGGTTTGAGAAAGCGTTTGAGGTTTACAAATCGTTTATCGATTCGCAGGTCAAACAAATAGTTACCCATGAAAATAATATAACCAAAATTCATATATATCAATTACAACAAATAGAAAACTTTGAAACAATATTATTCGAAATACTTGCCCCATATCGCTTTTCAAACACTGTTATAAACAACATAATTTCTTCGCTTGACCATCAACCAGGTTTGCGCTTTTATTCAAACACACATCAATGCATAAAAGACAGGGTATATTTACTTATTTCAAAAAAAGAAAACCAAAAGCACCATAAATACTATATTGAAGAAAGTGTCAGAAATTTATCTGTGCCCCTGAAACTAAATGTTGAAATTATTGAAAAACATGAAGCATATCGCATTGAAAAAAATAGAAATATTGCACAGCTTGATATGGACAAATTAAATTTTCCGTTGATTTTGAGAAAGTGGGAAAAAGGAGATTATTTTATGCCACTGGGAATGAATGCCTTCAAAAAATTAAGTGATTTTTTCATTAATATTAAAATTTCATTGCTAGAAAAAGAAAATATATGGCTTTTAACCAGTGGTGAAAAAATTGTGTGGATCATAGGTTACCGTATTGATGAACGTTTTAAGATAGACCACCAAACCAAAAACATATTTAGGATATCAAAGATTTGATTCGGAATAATCCCTATATTTGCGCCTTGAATAAAAAAATTATTTGTTTGCATGTTCCCTTGGCAAAAAAACAAGTATCTGATTTTAGCAACTTTCCTGGTATTTATTGCCACATTGTATTTTGTTTTATCAATTGATAAAAAAACGATTCACCTTTACCTGAACAATTACCACTCAACATTTGGAGATACATTCTTCAAGCTAATAACAAACTTGGGCGATGGTATTTTTGTAATTATTGTTACCATTTTGCTGGTTTTCAAAAAAATACGTTTTTCTTTGTATAGCCTGTCCGTATATTTAGTATCAGGGATTTTTGTTCAGTTGGGCAAACGGTTAATATGGCCTGATGCCCCCAGGCCAAAAGCAGCTTTTGATGAAGGAATACTCCACTTAATTGAAGGTGTCAAATTACATTACTACCATAGCTTTCCTTCCGGGCACAGTGCTTCAGCTTTTGGTTTATTTTTCCTACTGATCTTTATTACCAATAATTATTTTCTGAAAATATGTTTTTTGTTGTGCGCATTTTTAACAGCATATTCAAGGGTATATATTTCACAACATTTTCTTGTTGATGTCCTTGCAGGAAGTTTCATAGGAAGTTTTAGTGCAATTCTATTATACAAACCTTTTGTAAACGCAAGGGTAAGTTGGTTTAATAAATCTTTGAAAATAAGATGATAAAAACTGAGAATTTAAAATATTATTTATTAATAGCGCTGATTACTGCCTTACTTTATATACCTTTTATAGGCAGGGTACATTTATTTGACTGGGATGAGATAAATTTTGCCGAATCGGCCAGGGAAATGATTGTAACAGGTGATTATCTTACTGTTCAAATAGATTATAAAGAATTTTGGGAAAAACCGCCATTGTTTATTTGGATGCAAGTTGTATCCATGAAAATTTTTGGTATCAATGAATTCGCAGCAAGGTTTCCCAATGCCATCTGCGGAATAA
>JBNLCS010000937.1:0-4080 GCA_050303935.1 Bacteroidales bacterium | reverse complement strand
TCGTTAAATTAACACTCTCCACACTAGCCTGAATAATTTGAATTATACAGGCTAGATGCGTCATTCATGATATAGAGAAAATATACCTGTATTAGGTACACTTTTCCAAATGGTTTTATACATCACTTTCTTTGTGGCGTTACACTATTTAGTGTTTTTTCCAAATCTTACTGTTTTATTTTCAATCATTTCCTGCAATTGATCCAATAATGCTTTTTCATGATTGTCAATATGTCCATCTTCAGAAGCAAGGTGCAGGATCATATCGTATTCATCCCTTGTTATAATATGGTCATCTATTGCTTTAATTATCATTTCTTTTAATTTCTGATGATTATCTGCTAAACTCATTTTTATATTTTTTTGTTGTAAAATAATTAAATCACACTTACTTTTATCACGGTTGAAACACCTTGTGCTTTAAGTTGTAAAAAATAAACCCCTGGTTCCAGGTTATCAATCTCTAACGGTATCTTGTAATTTCCTTTTTCTTGATCCTTGTTTAAAATAGTCTTTACCTTATTTCCATGAATGTTATATAAATCAATTACTACGTTTCCGTTTATTGGCAAGTTATATTCAAGATAAGAACTGTTTTCTACAGGATTTGGAAAAACTTTGAGATAGCTACTGTTCCTGATATTGGGTTCTATTCCCAAAACTACTTGTGAACCGTATACTTCAAATTCGTAAAAGCTAATCCAATTGTTCCATGGTGTTTCACTAACACTAATCCTTATATATCTTACATTTTTCGATCTAATCCGTCCTGTTTCATACTGGTCACTATTGGAATTATTACTCCTGTTGACAGCAACTACCCAATTTTTCTTATCTTCTGAAACTTCAATAATATAATTGTATGTTCCTTCAAATTCCCACTTAATAGCATACTCTTTCAAATCATAAAAATCTTTAAGGTCAACAATCCACCAATGGTCCATATCACTGTTATTGGCACACCACCTGGTTAAATAATCACCATCGTTACCATACCTGCCAAGGTTATTGTTTTGTTCACCGCTAAATGTTACAGGCTTTCGGTAAGCAAGGTTTGTACCTTTACATAATGTATAATTTACCCATGCCCCGGAAACAAGTTCTTCTCCTGCATCAGGAACCTGTCCAATCACTTCATTTACGTTATACCCTGTGCAATAACTTGTAATTATATTGCCAGGTACAAAACCATGTTGTATTATTTGTTCTTTAGCTTCCTCTTCACTTAAACCCATTAAATCAGGAACCTTCTCTTTCGGGGAAGGGGTATATTTCTTTTTGCTTTGCTGCATTTCATTTGTTGTACTATCTGTTGGTGACAATCTGAAAGAAAACTTGTAATTTTGATCCGGGAATATTTTAAACTCATCATGTGGGTGGGCACCCCAACTGTCATCACCACCAACACCCATCTGCCTGTAATTTACATTCAACATGATATTTTCACTTTCAACAAGTTCAAAAGGATGTCTTTTGCTTTGCAATTCAAAAGGTGTGTACCGTAATGCGCTGAATTCAAATTCATTTCCACTAACCATAAATCCAGTACCTTCGTCATTGTACATTTTTAGCCAGTATGTGGCTGTATGGTTTCCTGTTTCCTGAGGTTCAATATAAGGAACAAAATTTTCATAGACGGTTTTATGGTATACTCCGTTTTTTGCGCCTAAATTCCTGTCAATATAATTTTCATGAGGGCCTTTACCATACCATGTCATGTTTTCATAATTATCAGGTATGGTCATAGAAAAACCTATAAGAGGAATTTCCGGTAATACGGATCCGCCTGGATAAAAACTATAGTCGACCAGAATATCTCCATTTGCTAAAATATTGTAATTAATAATTCCATATGACACAGGGCGAGTCTTAAAGCTATAATAAACCGTTACCAGAACAGAAGAGTCGCTACTATTACTTATAAAAATTGTATCAAGGTCTCTTTGCTTGCTAACGTTTTCCCAAGTCTTGCACCTTTGAGGCATACCATTTCCTTTGTCGTTATCAATTGGGGCACGCCAGAAATTTGGTATTGGTCCGGTACTCATTAACAGGGTAGAGTCAAAATAATAATTTTGAAGAATTCCTGTTTTTTTGTCAAATTCAACAGAGAACTTACTATTTCTTATTTTAATAAATTCTTCATCCGATGAATCCTGTAGGGATTCTGTCCAGAAATTTATCGTATTAATAATATCAGGAACTGAAAATGGGACTTGAAATTGTTCATAAGCAATTTCGTATCCTGCCTTTGACCATAGCTCATCAGCTTTCGTTTTAAAGCTAATAGTAAGCCAGTATTTTACACCGGGTTGCAAATTAGGTTCAGAAAAACCAAGAGTAATATCTTTTTCGTTTAAAGGTTCTATATCCATATCATTACCTGATAATTCACCTTTTTGAATTAAAATGGTGTCTGCCAATAATTCCCAGCTACCAACAAATTCATTCACGTTGGTAAAAAGAAACCAGTTTTTAATTTTAATAGTTCCCGATGACAGGTCAACAGGTTCAATTTTTATATTTTGATAAACTTTTTTAACTTCATATATTTCCGGCTGAAGAGAACGGTCTGCATTAATTATCCCATTGGCACAGAAATTACCATCATTTGGATTGTCTCCCCAATCACCTCCGTATTTGAAACCTTCATCATCAACAAGGGCCTGGTCAACAAAATCCCATATAAAGCCTCCTTGTAAGTTGTCATATTTTTCAAATTGTTCCCAGTATTTAAACAAATTTCCCACGCTGTTTCCCATGGCATGGGCATATTCGCACAGAAGTAAAGGTTTTGTATTTCCAGAGCGTCCATAGTTTTCTATTCCGCTTGCCCGGGTATACATGTAGGTTGTCATATCAGAATATCTGTTATCTCCTTCATAATGTACAAGCCTGGTAGGATCATTTGCTTTTATCCAGTCATACATTGCCTGAAAGTTGGAACCTGATCCTGCTTCGTTACCCAATGACCAAATTAAAACACTCGGATGGTTTTTATCACGCTCAACCATGCTCCTGGCCCGGTCAATACAGTTTTCTGTCCAGCTAGGGTCGCTTGCAGGGATCTGGTCCCTTGCCCCGTGCGTTTCAAGGTTTGTTTCATCAATCACGTAAATCCCGTATAAATCACATAGGTTATACCAACATGTATTGTTCGGATAATGTGAAGTACGAACAGCATTAATATTAAATTGTTTCATGATTTCAATATCCCGTATCATGGTTTCCATGTCAATAGCACGGCCTTTAACAGGATGAATTTCATGTCTGTCTACCCCCTTAAACATAATTGGTTTCCCATTTAACAGCATCTGTCCGCCTGATAGTTCAAATTCCCTGAAACCTACTTTGCAGCTTTCATATTCGGTAACATTACCCATACTATCAACAACCGATAATACAAGCGTATATAAATTAGGGGTTTCAGCAGACCATTGAAGGGGACTGGAAACAATTTGTTCCAAATTAATTTCAGTTTTATTGTCTTTAGGAATTTCAGGTAAATCAATGGTATCTGAAAAAACAATTGAATTTTCATGATCATACAAATGTGCTTCTAGTTTAGTCCCATTTGCAGCTCCTTCTTTGTAACCGGCTATAGTAGCAGTGAGATGAAATGTTGCATCGGTGTATTGTGCGTTAAAATCGGTTACATAAGAAAAATCATAAATATGGACATCTGGCACGGAATAAATATAAACATCACGAAAAATACCACTTAACCTTATAAAATCCTGGTCTTCCATCCAACTGCCGTCGCTCCATCTGAAAACCTGTACTGCAATTATGTTTGTGCCCGGTTGAAGGTAATCGGTAATATCAAATTCAGCAGGGGTGTAACTGTCTTCGCTGTAACCGGTATAGTTTCCATTTACCCAAACATAAAAGGCCGATTCAACACCAGCAAAATGAATAAAGTTTTTTTTACTTTCCCAACCAGAAGGCAGGGTAAATGTTAATCTGTATGATCCAACAGGGTTGTAAACTGTTGGTGCCTTTGGAGGAGAAATCCATTCATAGCCGCTCCATGGATATGTTACATTTGTATAAATTGGATAGTCAAAACCTTGTGTTTGC
>JBNLCS010000936.1:0-5053 GCA_050303935.1 Bacteroidales bacterium | reverse complement strand
TATAGTATTTTTTTTTGAATAATTAGATACAATACTTTCTGTGATAATTTTAGACAACAATGCATATATAGACACATCGTGATTAAAAACAACCGATATTTTTTGAAGGTCTACCCCCCCTAAGTTATTCCCGTTCCTATTCTCAATATAATAATACAATATTTTAAACTTGTTCAATAAAATTTCTTTGCGCCTTAATTTCAATTCATTACGAAATCTAACCAATAGACCAATGGTTTCATCTAACAAGGAAATACTATCCACCAGATATTTTTTTTGCATGACAGATTGTAATGCATCCATTGCATCGTTATTGAAATACTGATCCATCCTGTTTACTACATCAGCATTTTTAGGTAATCTTTTTAATAATGAAACTATCAGGTTTTCTTTTGTGTCAAGAATACCCTCAACTAATTCAGAAATATTAAAATCTTTCGATTTGGAAACAAACCAAGGCAGGTTACCAGTCTTTAAAAATGTCTCTATTATTTCAATTTTCGTGGATATATCATTTTGATTTCTGTAAAAAACACCTTGGTTATCTTTACTTTTTAAAATCAATTTGTCTAAACTCTCCGTTAGTTTTTTTTCCAGTTCTTCTTTTGTCTCCAGATTGTATAATCCTTTATCCAGTTTACCCAGGTCAATTTCAAGCCTGTTTATTCTCAAAACAGATTTATTATTGGCATATTTATTAAACACCTTTTCAATTACTGGTAATAATTCTTTGTAGTAATAGGCAGCCATGGTTTTTTGATCATTCTTTTCTCTCGTTTTGTTTTCAAAAGAAAAATCAAGTGTTTGTGATTGAATGATATGTCCCTGGCTGATTTCCACTGTTTATCCTTGTTGCCTTAATTAAAAAACATTATCAATATTTAAGAAAATAAATCGTTGAGAGGATGTAAATTAATATTACACCCTCTGCAACGATACTGATCGAATATGAAGTATTAGCTTATTACCTGATCATGCCGGTTAATAATTTATTTAAATTAGGTTGATCAACTACGTCTTCAGCAATAGCATTAATGTTTGAAATTATTGCAGCCGCATCTGAACTATTTATTGCCGAAATATTATTTTTTAATTCGGTATTAATATATGCATATGTATTACTGTTAGCAGCAATATCCTTGCTGGTTTCACTAAGGGTAGTTAAATATGTAGTAACACCCGTATTGATTAAATCAAGGTTTGCTTGTTTTCTTTTTTCAAGTTCGGGCGTTGAACCATTGGTCGCGATCTCATTTGTTATATTTTGTACTTCAGCAATAGTGCCATCTATAATAGCTTTCACCTTGGTTGACAATTCATTATTTAATGTTCCACTTTCTAGATCACTTCCTTTTAAATTAACTTTACTATTTAAATCATCCAAAAAGGTTTTTGTTTTATCAAAATTATCTTTCAAGGTAACATCAGTATCAATAACATCCTTATCTCTTTTCAGAATATCATCCAACACTTCAAATTTGTCATTAATATCGTCAGGTAAAGTTATGATAGCTTTTTTAATCAATGCAGCATTAACTACAGATCTGTTATTTATTGCTAATTCTTTTATGTAATAACCTGTTTTCGTAAAAACAAGTGTTTTGTCACCAATAGGCTTATCTGTTTCTAATATATAATTACCCTCTTTATCCGTATACGTTGATAAATAAGTAGCTCCTTTTAATGAAACCTTAACACCTGAAATTGGATTACTTAATTGTGGAATAACAGTAGATCCAACATTTCCTATGCTACCCAAATTAAATGCTGAACTTGCTGTCAAGGTATCCGTTAAAGAACGTGAAGAAGCTATGGTAAAGTCATTACTAATTTTCTCAACCCGTTTTGTTAGAGCAGCAGATACGGTGCCAGATACAACGTATCTTTTTTCAGAAACAATGGTAAGTGATGCCTGTTTTGTTTTACTTCCAATTTTTACAGTAAAAATATACTGCCCTGGTGTAGCATCATCTGTAGGAACCGATTCGGTAATGGTAAAATTACCGCCTGCTGATATGTTGGTAACATTAACTGATTTTGTCCATATTATCCTTTTAACCGGCCTGATAAGAGAAGACAAATCACTAATAGCCGATTTCTCTAATAAATTTGTTGATAAAAACGCTTTTTCAGCAGATGATAAGGATGCTGAGGTATTAATATCCGACAAGGTTGGCATAGTGGGAAGTGTAGGTATGGTAAATGGCATCCAGGCCAGTTCCAGGCTCATTACTTCTGAACCCTGGCCACCTCCAATATTTTGAACGGTTATCGCGGCATTAAAACTATCGCCGGCATTTACCTGTGTTGTACTCAGGTTTAGCGAGGATACAATAAATTCAGCTTGTTCACCTTGTTCTTTATCTTCCTTCAGGGAATCGATAAAATCAAGGAGAATTTCCTGTAAAACAGGACCGGTAATACTTCCATTGTGATTTTCATAAATCCTGGAAATTACCTTTTGTCGAAGTTGGTTTTTGGATAATTTCATATACTAAAGTTTTAAGTTTATTATTTTATTCGTTCAATGAAAAATCGTTGTTATAATCGTTGCTATAATCACCTTCTTTTTTAATTACAGGTTCGGTGAGGTCAACCATATATGGCAAAGAAAAATCAGCAACAACAGTGGCGGTCAATTCTTTATCATTTACGTTTTCTTCATAAACCAAAATAAAGGTCCCTCCTTTGCTAACCCCTCCTTTATGTTCTAAGCCAGTATGTTTTTTTAGAAAATTTGAAAAACTTTTTTTGTTTACATTCTTTTTTCGTGTGAAAAAATCGAAATTGAAATCATCGTTCATATCAGCCAAATTAACCTCTGGTTTGAGCGATAAGGAAATAAATTTAAAAGGGAGGTTATTATCAATTCGCAAATCCTCAATAAATTCTTCAACGCTATCCAGATTTTTACCTATATGACCTTCGATCCGTAAAAACCCAAATTTGTTAATTGAATATTCTAACGGGTTTTTGATAAATTGTAAAGAGGCATAATCTTCCGCCCAATAGGAGAGCACCCTGTCAAAGCAGCATGTTTTATATAATTCATAATTCCAATATTTATATAACATTTCCTGTTCCACAACCGGTTGATAGTAGAAAGGAACAGTAATGCTCTCTTCGTTATAATGTCCTTCAAGGGCTGGTGTTATTTTAATTTTGTTGGCAGTATTCAGGTTTAGTTCAAAATTAGCCTGCATTAATCGTATCTTTTCAATATAAAAACTAATTTCATCAAGCAGGTCCTGTCCGTATAAATTGGCTGAAGTATATTTAAAATAATTTCTGTACACATTGTTTTCACATGTATTTACATTTTCAGTGATCAGGTTTCCTAACATTATATGATTTGGGAAAACTTCTTCAGCTAAAGTAAAATCCTTTAGAAAAATTTTAACCAGGTAAATTATTCTATTTAATGTAGAATTTAAATCGGAACATAAAGAATATATGTATTGAACATTTAAATAATTTGTGGTCAATAAATTCTGAAAAAAGGAGCTTACTTTACTGATCTTATTCAGGTTGGGGAAACGTAATAAAAGCGTATCGTTTAGTTTAGCAACTACCTCATCATAATCAGATACAAATTCTTCAATTGTATTTTTATAAAGCAAAGCTAGCTTTTGATAATTATTTATGTTGATAGGTTTTTTAGCACTATAAAGTTTTATCCTTTTTAATTTCGCCTCAGAAATACGCAAATGATTGTTAACAAAACCTTCAAGCTGGACACTGTTTTCAACGTTAAACTGGTTTTGCAACCATTTATCCATTACATTATTTTCAATAAGCAATAAACGTATATTAAATACTCGTTTTAATCCTTTTCCATCACAACTAAATGTGAAGCATGATTTTTGGTCTTCATCAAATATTTCAAGAAAAATAAGTAATGTTTTATCAAATAATATAGAAGTATTTCCTTCAACAGGGGTATACAAATGAGCTTCATCTTCATCAATATAATCTTCTTCTATTAATTCCCACAAGTTTACCTGTGATTTTTGTAATCCTATGGTGTCATAAAAAAGATCATAATCAGTTGGGTCATTATACTTTCTATAATGGGTAAGTACCCTTTGTTCAGATTCTATTAAATGCCCTTCGGATGTAACAGCCAGTCCTGCACCAACCTGTACACAACTTCCTGTTCCGGCTCTATTTATTAGGTTTGCCTCAAAACCTTTTACTATTCCCTGTCCAATTAGCCTGACACGTGTTAACCGGTCTTGCTGGTCGAGAAAATCTCTCAGGTCATTCAGATGTTTGCTTGATAATATCTGGTTTGCCTCAAACACCGGTAAAGAAGCTGATGATAAACCAGGTTGCCGATTTTTTAAAGAGGTTATTTCCATATGTTATAATGTTTCTTTGTTATCGTCAAATTCACCAAGGGTAGTATTATCCAAACTAACAGGATTGAAACCTGAACCTTCTTTACAATCATGCAGTGTAGCCCTTGGGTATATATTTCTAAGTTCATTCATTACTGTTATCAATGTAGCTGATTTTGTAAATAGCTTTTCGATATCTCTTTCATCTTTTGCCAATTCCGTTAACCAATCTTTATAAGCTTTTTCAAATACCTTCATTTGATCCATACTTATCCAACACACTTTAAGCAATACATGGGCCGGCGCTTCCATTCGGACCGTCCGTTCAAAGAAGTTCCTGAAATTAATATCAGAGAAACGTTTTGTCCAGCCTGGTAAAATCACACTTGCCTGAAACGTATATGGGTCAATAAAACTTTTTTCAAGACAACCGTTATATGTAACTGAAAGGAATCCGTTTTCAGGGATCGGATCTATCTTTTTTAACGGGCGTAACAATGAATGTTCAACTAAATGGAAGCCCTCCAAATTATTAGAGAGGTATTGAAATGTTGTGTCAAGTAATTCCTGAGCTTCTTCTTTTGATGTAACATTCGGCCCTGAACCTATTATTTCCCCGTTTTGAGCTTTCAGATGAAATCGAAATGAACCTCCTTTTTTCTCAATAAAATAGTTTTCTTTATTGCCCCCATTTGTTTTACAAGAAGCTATTC
>JBNLCS010000935.1:0-2339 GCA_050303935.1 Bacteroidales bacterium | reverse complement strand
TGTACCATTTTGCTTTTTATGCAACATTGCTTCTTTATCGATAAAGTCTTCCTTTTTATTAAACTTAACAATCCATCCCAGGCCGGCTTCAATGGGCGAAGTATCATCATTTATGTCATTTCCGTACAAGCAATAACCTTTTTCAAGCCGCAAAGTATCACGTGCTGCTAAACCACATGGCTTTAAACCGTCTTCTTTTCCAGATTCAAGCAACGCTTCCCAAATAATTTCTGCACCGTCATTATAAAGGTAAAGCTCATATCCCCCTGAACCAGTATAACCAGTATTGGATATGATAACATTTTCGATACCTGCTACCCTTGCCTGACTAAAAGTAAATGATGGTACACTTTTCAAATCTATTTCACAAATATTTTGCAAAATTTTGTTAGCAGCCGGCCCCTGTAACGCTATCTGGGCAATAGTTGCTGATGAATTTTCAAGTTCCGCATTAAATTTGTTATTATGATTAATCCACTCCCAGTCTTTCTGAATATTTGAAGCGTTAACCACAAGAAAATATTTACTTTCATTGTAACGATAAACCAAAATATCATCTACAATACCACCTTTACCATTTGGTAAACATGAATATTGCGCATCACCATCCTTTAAAACAGATGCATCATTAGTAGTCAAATATTGTACAAGATCAAGGGCTTTATCACCTTTGATCCATATTTCCCCCATGTGTGATACATCAAACAAACCTGCCTTTTGCCTTACACACTGATGCTCATCAAATACGCCCGAATATTGAAGCGGCATACTGTAACCAGCAAATTCAACCATTTTTGCTCCCAACTCAATATGTTTATTATATAAAGGTGTATGTTTTGCCATTTTCTTATTCTTTCCGACAAAAATAAAAAATAAAATTCAAATAATATGTCACAACTGTAACAAATTATTTTTTTTATTGTGATTTTTTACCAAAAAACGTAACAAGGCATACTACGAATTTGGTGTTTTATTATCTGACACCTAATTTTCGGGTATACACTTCTATTTAGCCCTTGCAAGAAAATCCTGTCTTTATAGGAAAACGTCAAGTGCAAAACGATGTAACATTTTTATCAAATTATCGTGCAATTCAAACAAGTAATAAAATATTTTTTTAGGTTGGTCAGAAGTATAT
The DNA here is from genome assembly GCA_050303935.1 of Bacteroidales bacterium. Taxonomy (GTDB): domain Bacteria; phylum Bacteroidota; class Bacteroidia; order Bacteroidales; family JBNLCS01; genus JBNLCS01. Next base: position 1,201 of record JBNLCS010000935.1, on the reverse strand, counting down.
AAATTCAAATTTGTTCTATTTTTAGGGGAATTTGACAAAAAAAAGTCATATAGGTATAAAACAATAATTTAAGGTGTAGTAGTATGATTAGGTATGAAAAGGCAACCTATAAAAGGCTTGCCATAGTATTTTGTGTATTCGTATCTTCATTAACTTTTTCACAACAAAATATTTATATAAGCGAGTTTATGGCCCTAAACCAATCGGGCATTACTGATGAGGATGGAGAATATTCTGACTGGATTGAAATACATAATCCTACAAACAGTTCAGTAAACCTTTCGGGCTGGTCGTTGACAGATGACCCTGAAATACCAAAAAAATGGATATTTCCTGATTTAACAATACATGCAAATAGCTACAAAATTGTTTTTGCATCCGGTAAAAACAGAGTTGACCCTTCAGTAAATATACATTTAAACTTTCGCTTAAGCGGAACCGGCGAATATTTAGCCCTTATAAATTCAACCGGTGCGAAAATATCGGAATTTTCACTAGTTTTTCCTGAACAATATACGGATCATTCATATGGTTATTTTAACGGGGACTATATATTCTTTACCGATGCCACACCCGGTTCCAGCAACTTGCTATCAACAAGTAAAATTGTTCCTGCACCTACATTTGATAAACACCATGGATTTTACGATAGCCCAATAAATGTTACCATAACGTGTGCCCTTTCGGGTACCCAAATTTATTACACAACAGATGGAAGTGCCCCAAATAATGAAAATGGTAACCTGTATAGTAGTCCGGTTAACATAAGCAAAACAACAATATTGCGAGCTGTTGCAACAACCACGGACAATGAATACAGCAAGGTATATACCCAAACCTATTTATATACCGGGGATATTATCCACCAACCAAATAACCCGGCAGGTTATCCTGACACATGGGGACCGTATACGGAAATAAGCGGTACAGCTATTGCTGATTATGAAATTGATCCTGAAATGGTAGCAGATTCGACATTTGCCAGCTCATTACAGGAAGCCCTAAAAGATTTACCAATTATTTCACTGGTCACAAACAAGGAACATTTATTTTCACATGAAACCAATGAACAAACAGGAGGCATATATATTTATACGGGCACACCTGTTGGTGATCCTATAGGCAAAGGATGGGAGCGTCCTGTTTCTTTTGAAATTTTTGATACCGATACACTTTCACTTCAAATGAATTGTGGGTTACG
>JBNLCS010000934.1:0-3485 GCA_050303935.1 Bacteroidales bacterium | reverse complement strand
AAACAGGACAAAAAAAGCCAGGCAAAGGAAAGAAAACAGGGCGGACATGGACTAGACCGAGACTGGAAATGAGCGGGTGGCCCTGTTGCTGGAATCTGACGAAATTAAAAAACACAAACCCCATTACAACCGTTCCCAGCGCCGTTCGTTGGTTCAACATGGCATATATGCCTTTACGGACGATAAGGGATATACAAACCTGAAAGTGGCTTCCAATTCTTCCACAAATGAAATTCCTATTGTTTCATACACATTAAGGGAAGAAGCTTTTCAGCAATTGAATATTTTATTAAGCGAACATAACCTTTGCCAGAAGCTATGTGGCACCTATAAAACCAATGGCCCGTGTTTCCACAACCAGGTAGGTCTATGCCTGGGTGCCTGTACTGGTGAAGAAAGCCCGGAATCATATAACAAAAGGTTAGAAAAAGCCATTGAACGTTTTCAATATCCGAATGATAATTTTATGATAATTGATCAGGGCCGTAACCTGGAAGAAAGATCGGTTATCCGGATTGAAAAAGGAAAATACATGGGCTTTGGTTACTTTGATATAAATGAGGCTGCCTCTTATCCTGCCATTTTAGAGGAATGCATTTCATACAAACAAGATAACCGCGATACACTACAAATAATTAAATCGTATTTAAAGAAAAACAAAGTAGAAAAAATAATAAAGTTTTGATTGTGCAAAAATTTGAATTACAAAAGGATAGTTTTATTGAACTCAACAAATTATTAAAAATTTTAAAGTGGGTCAATTCAGGGGGCGAAGCCAATATATCAATCGATGATGGTGAGGTTTTAGTAAATGGAGAGGTTGAAACCAGGAAAAGAAAAAAACTGGTAAAAGGCGATGTAATAGAATTTTTAACCTATGAAGTAGAGATTACTTAAAAAAAGCTTGTTTACCTGTATTGGTAATTATTTGAATAACATTTTTACACACGCTATATCCATTATAATAACATACCATTATTCATATTTAAGCGTATACAATAAAAAAATTATTTATCGCATGCAGCGAAAGAATACGTATTTGCATTTTATAAATAGATAGCATATAATTTTTTATTTCTCAAGCTTAAACTATTAAAAAATATAATAATATGGACTATGTTAAAATAATCAAATTATTGCTGACCTGGAAAAGAGAAAACAAAGAATAAGTATGGATCAAGAATTGATCGAAAAGTTAATAAAGCAGGACCCAAAGGCGCAACATAGTTTATATAGTAAATATTCTAAGGTTATGTTTCTTATAATATTACGTTATATAAATAATGATGAAGAAGCAAAAAGCATCACGAACCAGGCATTCTTCAAAATTTTTAAGCACTCAAAGCAATTTAAAACCGGCGGTGCTACAGAATTTTTGGCTTGGATGAAAAGAATTGTGATAAATGAAGCCCTGATGTATATCAGAAAAAGAAAAAAACTTGTATTTATTGAACATGATAATGAACTGGATAATGTATCAGATATTAAAACGGATTCAAATTTAATGGTTGAAGATTATTACAACATGATAAGAAAACTCCCAGATGGGTACAGGCTGGTTTTTAGCTTATACGCTATTGAAGGATATAGCCATAAAGAAATTGCCAATAAACTTAGGATAAAAGAAAGTACTTCACGCTCGCAGCTTATGCATGCCAGAGAATTTTTAAAGAAACTAATTTTAGAAAAATTGTAAAACTAGCCAGTATTATGAAAAACATTGATAAAAACTTCAAAGAACACCTTGAATACACAGATCAATTGCCTCAAAATACAACGTTTGATCCGGAAAAAAACTGGCTTAAATTCCAGGAAAAATATTTTACAAAAAGAACAGCAAACCTGAAAATAGTTAAATATGCTGCAGCTGTGCTCATACCCTTACTTATTGTTACTTACCTTTTTGTTAAAAACGGCCAAATTCAGTATACAGAAATTACAACCGGGCAGGGTGAGAAAACCATGATTAAATTGGGGGAAGGATGTACCATTTGGCTGAATTCAAATACAAAAATTAAATACCCGGCCAGGTACACAAAAAAAACCATGCTAGTAACGGTTGAAGGAGAGGCTTATTTTAGTATTGAAGAAGCACGAAAAAATCCTATTGTAATTGTTGCTGAAAATACCAGCACGTATGTATACGAATCGGCATTCAATATCAGGGCCATTCCAACAGAAAACAACATTGAAATTACAGCTACCAAAGGGAATATAAAACTTGGCGTAGAACAGATAGGTTTTAACGGGAAATTATCATTTGATGAAGGTGAGCGTGTTAGTATAAACCGGGCCCATAACCTGATATTTCAGGAAAAAAATCCCGATAAGAATGTGTTGGCATGGAAAACAGGCATGCTGGAATTTAATGAAGCCCCTTTGCATTATGTAGTTGATAAGCTTGAACGGCTTTATGAAAAGGAAATAATCATCAAACCCAACTACCTTAAATCAAAAGTTATATCAGTTCGGTATAATATCGATGACCTTGAAAAAATATTACAGGAAATTTCTAAAAAATACAATTTGCAATATACAAAAAATAATACCGGTTATATTTTGTATGAAGAATTGTCTGAACCGATAATTTAGAAAACTATATTTTAAAGAATCTGATCACTCTATTAGAATACAGATTTTTCTTTTTTATAGAAATTATTTTACAAATAAAAAATTAAAAAAATGAAAAAAATTTGTTTAACAACAGTTATGATATTCAATTTTATGGTTATGTTCTCTCAATCTGAATATTGCAATCCTGAAATTTTGGAAAAGGCTAAAGAACAGTTAGATAGTAACTCTTATTATTTAAAAGATTTTCAAACACACCTGAAAGATAACAAAGTCATGAATGGTGATCAATCGGTTGCTAAGTATTCAATGGTATTGTCCAAAAATACAACATATCAATTTTCAATTGCAAGCGATAATGCATTACCCGGCAAAGCTGTTTTCGAATTATATACTGCAGATGAATTAATAGGGACAACTGATAGGGGGTGGTTTCGAAAAAACGATAAAACTTTTATTTTTAAATGTCAAAAAACAGGAGTTTATCACATGTTTTTGCGTACTTCAAATGGGAAAGAATGTTGTGTTGTAGGGATATTAGCCTATATGAAAGAATAAATTTTGAGAAACCCACAAATGCGCAAGTCATTATTAAAATTTGATGATGATCGGTGTGTTTGTGGTAATTCCAACATTAACAAACATTTTTATAAAAAACATACAAATGATTGAAAATGTGTTATTTTATCATTATCAGATAAACCTTCAATTAAATACATTTCCTGATTAGGAATTTGGTATTTTTTTAATTTGATTATACCTTCTTCCCCAATTTCTTTTTTAAAATTCAATTGAAAATCACGAAGTACCTTGTTTTTTAAATATTGTGGATTAAATGTTTGCAGTACCATATCTATATAGCGGTTGCTGTTAACGTGCTGGTTCATATCAAAATCCGAATAACCAACATAAAA
>JBNLCS010000933.1:0-6537 GCA_050303935.1 Bacteroidales bacterium | reverse complement strand
AAAAATGAACTGGCGTTAGAAATTGTTAAAGAGATATTTGACAAAATAGAAACACAATACAATGAACTAATGCAAGAAGACATATCATTTGAAGAAAAAATTAAAAAACAAATTGAGGCAAAATTTAAAGGAACAAAGAATATTAGTACAGAGCTTGTAAAAGATATATATTCCGATAGCACTAGTGAGATTAAAAAATATTGGGAAAAGAGGTCGAAAAAATTAACACAAAGGGTGATTGACGATTACACCCACGCACAACAAAAAGGTTGGATAAGAAAAAATATTAACCTGAATTTTATTTTGTATTTCAACGGAAAAATGGCCGAATTAATTTACGATGATCAATTGAAAGATATGTATAATTCAACCCAGGAAATAATTATGGAAATTACCAACCTGTTTTTTTATGGTATTTTTCCACGAAACACAGAAAAACATGAATAAAAAGGAAATTTTATATGGTATTTTCTTTTTTGCATTTTTTTTAAACATGTTTCCGCAAACCAAATTTGTTGATAGTTTGCTATTTAAAGGACAAGTATCAACATGGGGCCATTACAACCCAACGAATACTTATTCATCCAATACGGGTTTTCGTTACATTCCGCAAATGAACTATGAATTAGCTGGCAGATCAACAAAAAAAATTGATTTCGAAGCTTCGGCTAATATTTACGGAAGCTTTGCCATGGCTGCTTTTGATTCAACAAAATTAGATGGAAATATTAGGCTCTATAGATTGTGGACAAGATATTCAACATCACAGCTTGAAATAAGAATGGGTCTGCAAAAAATAAATTTTGGCTCAGCCAGCCTGCTAAGGCCATTGATGTGGTTCGACCAGGTTGATCCCAGGGACCCGCTACAGTTAACCGATGGGGTTTGGGGGATGCTGGTGCGGTATTATTTTTTAAACAATGCCAATATATGGCTATGGGGACTTTATGGCAATCAAAAAACCAAAGGATGGGAAATATTTGAAACGGTTAAAAAAAACCCTGAATTTGGTGGACGATTTCAGCATCCCGTACCAGTGGGTGAAGCAGCCATATCGTATCATCACCGCAAAGCGGCTCCAAATAATCAGTATAATGTAACGTTTAACGATCGCTCATCCCATGAAGATAAAATTGGTATTGATGCAAAATTTGACCTTAAAACAGGCATTTGGTTCGAAGCAGTTTGGGTTCACAGATATCTGGACAATCCACAATTCAATAATCAGCATTTTTTAAATATAGGGACTGACTACACATTTGCACTTGGTAAAGGCTTGACGGTGATTTACGAACAATTGATTTTTAATATATCTGAAACAGCATTTAACTTTAATAATTCCAGTGCTTTTTCATTAGTTAATTTAACATACCCTTTAGGTATTTTCGATCGTTTAAGTGTAGTATCATACCTGGATTTTTACAATAAAAATTCCTATAACTTTTTTAACTGGCAACGGGAATTCAATTGGTTTACTTTGAATGTAATGGCCTACATAAACCCAAAAGAATATAATATACCAACACAAACAACATCTGATATGGCTTTTAAAGGCAAAGGTATCATGATTATGTTTGTGTTAAATTATTAATATATAAATAGATAAAATTAATTACCTAAAGAAAATAAAATGGAAGATTTGTCAATTATTAAAACGCGTGACCTGAAAAAATCATTTCCTATGGGCAAGAGTGTTTTTAATGCCCTAAATGGTATAAACCTGGATATAAATTCCGGTGAATTTGCAGGTTTGATTGGTCCGAGTGGTTCTGGTAAAACAACGCTCCTTAATATTATCGGGTCACTTGATACTCCCACCATGGGTAATGCCATGGTTTTAGGAAATTCAATTGGCGAACTAAATTCTAAACAGTCAGCCATACTTCGCAAAGAAAAATTGGGCTTTATTTTTCAAAGTTATAATTTATTGGCTGTACATACAGTATATGAAAATGTTGAATTTCCGTTGTTGTTGTTAAAATTTACTGCGAATGAACGAAAAAAAATGGTGATGGACGCTTTAGACTGGGTAGGTTTAACAGATAAAGTAAAATCAAAACCACCGCAATTGTCAGGAGGTGAGTGCCAGCGTGTTGCCATAGCACGGGCCATGGTGAAGAAACCATCATTGGTGCTTGCCGATGAACCAACAGCTAACCTGGATGCAGTGAATTCACATAATATTTTGCAAACCATGGAAAAACTAAATAATGACCTAAATACCACTTTTTTATTTGCAACGCATGATGAAAAAGTGATTAAGTATTTGCGACGAAAAATTTATTTGAAAGATGGAATGGTAGATAAAGATGAATTGAATTAGAAAGCAAAAATAACAATCAAAATGTTAGCAATAAAATTAGCATATAGAAATCTCATCGGGGCAGGATTACGGACCTGGCTCGTTGTATTTGTATTGTCGCTTTCGTTTGTAGTAATAATCTGGGCTAAAGGTTTGCTTGTTGGTTGGGACCACCAGGCTAAAACCGATATGAAAAACTGGGCTATTGGAAATGGACAGTACTGGCATGAAAACTATGATCCATATGATCGCTTTACAATTAAAGATGCACATGCGCCAATACCTTTTGAACTTGAAAAGGATTTGGAAAATGGTAATATTGCACCGGTGTTAATTGCTGAAGGTACAATTTATCCGGAAGGTCGTATGCAATCTGTTCTGATTAAAGGTATTGATCCTTTACAGCATATTTTGTATTTGCCAACTCATAAATTAGATACATCGGTTAGTGCAATACCCGCGATTATTGGCAGCAAAATGGCTGAGAACAATAAACTTAAAAAAGGTGACTATGTTGTTTTACGTTGGCGTGACAGCAAAGGAACATTTGATGCTGCCGAGATCATTGTTACTGAAATCTTCAAAACAAATGATCCCTCTGTAGATGCTGGCCAGGTATGGATATCATTAAAACAATTACAATCCATGCTGATGCTTGATAATGAAGTCACATTGATCACGTTTAATGAAAACGTAGTTGAAAACCCTGAATTAGCAGGCTGGAAGCTAAAGACCTTTAAAGACCTTGTGTCTGATGTAGAAGAAATGATTAAAACAAAATCTGTCGGACAATCCATTTTTTACACGATTTTATTACTTCTGGCCATGCTTGCAATTTTTGATACACAGATACTTTCCATATTCAGAAGGCAAAAAGAAATAGGGACCTATATTGCATTGGGGTATACGCGAAGAGGGGTGGTTTGGCTTTTTACTGTTGAAGGGGCCATGAATGCCTTTCTTGCAGCACTTGTAGCTGCCGTATATGGCATACCTTTTCTTATTTGGCAGACAAAAACGGGTATTTCGTTACCCGGAGATGCTTCTGATTACGGTTTTGCAATTGCCGAAACCATGTATCCTATTTATAGTGGAGGCCTGATAATAGCAACAACTTTTATTGTTTTCATGACCACAGCTGTTGTTAGTTATCTGCCATCAAGAAAAATAGCAAAAATGAATCCAACTGAAGCTTTAAGGGGGAAATTACAATGATACGTTTTTTATTTAAAGGTTTATTACGGGATAAAAGCAGAAGCCGCTTACCAATAATGGTGGTGGCAATAGGTGTTACCCTTTCGGTATTTTTACATGCATATGTAACCGGTGTTATGGGTGATATGATTGAACTTAGTGCAAGATTTTCAAACGGACATGTAAAAATTATGTCTAAAGCATATGCCGAAAATGAAAGTCAGTTGCCGAACGACCTTGCTTTGCTTGGAGCAGAAAATATAATAGCTACGCTCAACGATACTTTTCCCAATGTTTACTGGGCAAATAGAATTAAATTTGGAGGGTTGATTGATGTTCCTGATTCTTCCGGAGAAACAAAAAGTCAGGGTGCAGCCCTTGGCATAGGTATTGATCTGTTTTCTCCACAGAGTCGTGAAATTAAAATGATGAACCTGGAAAAATCATTGGTGCAGGGAAAAATTCCATCCAAAGAAGGGGAAATACTTTTAAGTGATGATTTTGCCAATAAATTGGAAGTAAGCCCCGGAGAAAAGATTACGCTGATATCTACCACGATGAATGGTGCTATGGCATTTTATAATTTTAAAATATCCGGAACACTGAAGTTTGGCAATACAGCTATGGACAGGGGAACAATTATAGCAGATATAAATGATGTTCAGCATGCGTTGGATATGCAGGATGCTGCCGGTGAAATACTTGGATTTTTTCCTTCGGGATTTTATGACAATGAAAAGGCTTTGCAAGTAGTTACAAAATTTAGAAAAATATTTTTTGAAGATAGTGATGAATATGCCCCGGTTATTGTTAGCCTGAAAGAAAATGAAAGTATGGGAATGTATATAGATTTGGCCAAATACATGGGGGCCATCATTACAGCTGTATTTATGATAGCAATGTCAATTGTTTTATGGAATGCCGGATTGCTTGGTGGATTGCGCCGTTATGGTGAAGTTGGCATCCGGTTGGCAATAGGTGAAGAAAAGAGGCATATTTACGGCACAATGCTTTATGAATCAATTATTATCGGTATTGTTGGAACAGCTATAGGTACCGGGGCAGGTTTGTTTTTTGCCTGGTTATTGCAGGAATATGGATTTGATATATCAGAATTTAATAAAAATGCTACAACTGGTGTAATGATCCCTAACGAGATAAGGGCGCGCATCACCCAGGTTGATTATTTCATAGGTTTTATTCCTGGTGTAATATCAACATTAATAGGTACCGCGCTGGCAGGCATTGGGATTTATAAAAGACAAACTGCTAATTTGTTCAAAGAACTTGAAGTTTAATGTTTAATATTTAAAGCTATGAAATCAATTTTATTTCTATTTATAATTTCCAATATATCAATATTTTCACAGCCATCAGCTAATGAAATTATTGAAAAAATAGATGCTAATATGTCATCAGAAAACCGGATTTTTGAATCAAGCATGACCATACACGGAAAACGCAACAGCCGCACCATAACTTCACGAACATATTCAGTTGGCGATAAAAAATCATTTACGGAATATTTAACTCCCGCAAGGGAACAAGGTACCAAAATGTTAAAATTGGAAGACCAGTTATGGATATACTCACCCAGTACTGATAGGACTATCCAGATATCTGGTCATATGTTGCGTCAATCTGTTATGGGATCTGATTTATCATACGAGGATATGATGGACAATAGAAAGCTTACGGAAATATATACTGCAAGGGTAGAAAGCAAAGAAGAACTGGAAGGCCGCAGCGTGTGGCTGCTCGAATTAACGGCAAAAGCAGACGATGTTGCGTACGCATCCCGTAAAATATGGGTTGACACGGAACGTTATGTACCCTTGAAAGAAGAGATGTATGCCAAAAGCGGGCAATTACTAAAACGCACTACTTTGTTTGATGTGCAAAAGATAGACGGACGTTGGTTTCCAACCAGGATAGTATACAAAGATATGTTAAAACAAGGGGAGGGGACTGAATTTAAAATGACAAGCATAAAATTTAACCAGGAGATCCCTGCCTACATTTTTTCAAAAGCAGCATTGAAAAAATAATATTTTATACCATTGGCTGTAATTTATTATTTTTACAACCAATGGTTTAAATGTTAATTATTTACTTTAGAATAAAGTATTTAATAACCAGTAAAACAATCACAAAGCTTATAATAAATAAATATAAAGGCCAGTTGCCATATTTATTATCTTCACTTTTTGTTGTTTCATTTTGATACTCGGGTTCCATGTAACTCATTTTTCAATAAAATTTAATTATAAATACTATTTTTTAATAATTTGTAGTGTTCGTTATTTCTTAATACTAAATCTTCAAGCCATTCGCTTGATAAATTTTTTATTCTGGTGTTCTCTGCATGCATTGCCAGATTTTTTAATTTTTCAATATGATTGATTGAAGCAGCTAATTGATATATGTACCATTCATTTTTAATATCATCCGTTAGCTTTGTGATCAGGTTTATGTCACCAAGTTTTAAAGCTGCTTCTACACGTATTCTTTCTTTTTTAGCTTTTTCAGTTATTTTTTTCAGCAAATATTTGTTATCAACATAACCAATAGCAAGGCTACCATAATATTCTTCTTCACATGTAATAGCAAGGTCAGAAAGGGCATTTTCATCCTTGAGCTCCAGGGCGGCTTCTAAAATAATTGCATAATTTTTTGAATGCTTGATTAAACCTTTTAAAAGCGATTTATTTTTGCATTTTACGGCAATTTCAAATTTTATCCATTCATCGTTTGTTTTCGTTCCCAACTGAACTAGTGTTTCGTTATCATCTATTTCATTAATTATTTCAAATTTATCACCATTCGGTATATGGTTGTCATTTAAAAATTCAACTACATTTTTGATGGGTTTTATTATTATTTCTTTCATGTTCGTAATTTTTATTGGTTAAAATGTAAAATCATCGGTTTAATTTCAAAATGTATAGGATGCAGCGTATAAATAGAGTGGAGTAGTATAAATACTCCGCTTGTAAAAAGCAAAACACTTATGGATTTATAAAATAATTGTTTATTTATCC